>NZ_JBHJUW010000002.1:1965-154698 GCF_042268205.1 Streptomyces sp. NPDC056160 | reverse complement strand
AGTCCGCGCCGCGCACGCCGGCCCGCGCGGTCCCCGCCAGCGCCCCGGCGGCCACGCCGATCGCCGGGGCGGCGGCCCGTGCCAGCAACGCGGGCGCCGCCGGCAGCAGCCGTACGGCGGCCGAGGGAGCGGTGAGCAGCCCGAGCACCATCACGCACCTTCACAGAGTGGTTCGGCCGGGCCGCGCCGTGGGCCCGAGCGGCCCGGCGGACGCGGCCCGGCCCTTGCGCTGCCCGCCGGTGGCGGCTTGGGCTGCGGCGGACTTGGCGGTCGCGGTCTTGGCTGCGGCGGTCTTGGCGGTCGCGGTCTTGGCGGTCGCGGTCTTCGCCCGGGTGGCCTTGGCGGCGACCTCGGCCGGGGTGGCCTTGGTGGCCGCGGCAGTCTTGGCGGTGGGGGTCTTGCCCGCCGGTGCCTTGCCCACCGCTGCTGTCCTGGCCGAGGCGGCCTTGCCGGCCGGTGCCTTGCCGGCAGCGGTCTTGGTCGCAGCCGCCTTGCTCGCCGTCGACTTGCTCGCCGTCGCCTTGGCCGCCGCGGTCCGGCGGGCAGCGGCCGCGGCGGCGCTGCCTGTCGCCGCCTTCCCGGCGGGCGCCTTGGCGGCGGACGTCTTGGCCGCGGACGTCTTGGCAGCGGTCGTCCGGCCTGCGGCAGTCTTGGCCGTGGGTGACTTGACGGCGGCGGTCTTGACGGCGGTGGCCTTCGAGGCGGACGCCTTGGTCGTGGTCTTCGCCAGGGTCGCGCGGGTCCGGCTGCGGCCTCCGCCGCCCGCCGGGGCCGGTCCCGGCGCCGTTCGATCGTCGGCGGCCCCGCCCGCGGGTGCCGGGGCACGCCCTACGCCGTCCGTGTGCCGTTCCGGGGACGGTGGCTGGCCGGCGGGCTCGGACCGGGGCCGGGTGAGCCAGGCCACCGCGGCCCCCGTGAGCGCCACCGGCCACTCCACGACCCCGGCGATGCCGAGTACCCCGGCACCTGTGTAGACCGCGAGCCGCCGGCCCCGCGGCGACACCGCGCCGATCACGTCCAGCGTGCCCTGCGCGGCCCTGCCCACCGTGCCGGCGCCGGGCACCCTGCGCAGCACCGCCGCGGCGCCGTGCAGGGGCATCGTGAGGACCGACGACGACTTCTGCTCAGCCATGACTCTCCTCGCCTGGGAGTGGGAATCCCGCGTCCGTGCGCACCGGGTGCCCGCGGGCGTGCTGGTCATCCCCGCCCTTCTCAGGGAACGCCAGGGTGCGCGCCCGCGCCACCGGGGTCCGCCGTCGATCCGCCGCCCTGGTGGCGTCCGGGGCTCCGGGGCCGGCTGGCGCAACCACCGGACCACCGGTCCCCGGCCCTCTCGTCCCCCGGGCACCGGACACAGGATGGCAGCGCTCCCATGATTCCTGTGATCCCCCCGCCGGGAGCGTTGGCTAGAAAGCGCTTGCACTCTACGTTCCGTTCAGCAGTGTGACCGAACAGGTTCCACTCGTGGCTGTTTGACGGCTCACTCAGTCGCTCTTCCCGCGCTGCGCGTACCAGATGACGATCGTCGTCTACGTACATGACCAGTCTCGCTCACGCACTCCCCGAAGGGACACATCCGCATGCGTACCCTCCCCCCACGTCCGCGTCCCCGCGCACCGAAGTCCTTACTGGCGGCCGCGGTGGCCGTCGCCGCGGCGGTCGGCGCGCTCGCGCTGCCGCAGCCGGCCGGGGCCGCCGAGACCTCGCCGGTCGGGTTCGGCGCCGGAACCACCGGCGGCGGCACCTCCGCGGTCACGGTCTCCTCCCTCGGCGCCTTCAGGTCGGCCGTCGCGGGCGACGCGGCCAAGGTGGTCAAGGTCAGCGGCGTCATCTCGCTCAGCGGCCAGGTCGACGTCGGCTCCAACACCACCGTGCTCGGCGTGGGCGCGTCCTCCGGGTTCACCGGCGGCTGGCTGCGCCTGAAGAAGGTCAGCAACGTCGTGATCCGCAACCTCGCCATCAGCAAGGCGTTGAAGACCGACGCGATCACCGTCCAGGCCTCGACCAAGGTGTGGCAGGGCAACAACACCGGCAAGGAGCCGAAGGAGACCGGCAGCGGCCCGGACGGCACGTACTGCCGCTACTCGGCGTCCGACGTCACCTGCGGCTGACCCGGGCGGGGGGCGGTGCGGGGCCGGGTCCGGCGTCCGGTCCGGCCCAGCACCTCCTCGGTCAGCTCTCGCTGCCGGGCCGTGTAGGCGGCGCGCAGCTCGGGACCCGGCCAGCCGGCGGGGAGCAGCACGGCGGGCAGGACCGGGTCGTCGAGCAGATGGCGTACGACGGCGGCGAGGGCAGTGAAGCGGCCGGCCGGGCCGTCGGTGCGCGCCAGGTGGGTGAGCAGCGCCCGTCCGGTGGCCGCCCAGGCGTCGAGCGGCCACAGGTCCGCGGCCAGGTCGCGGGCGTCCTCGTCCGGCCGGGCGGCGAAGTGGACCACTCCGCCCAGGCCTGCGGGCCGGGCGCGGCGCAGGTTGGCGGGCCGCAGCCAGAGGCCCTCACGCAGTTCGGCGAGCCGGAGGGCGGTCAGCCGGGCACGGAGTCCGGCGCGTTCGGCGGGTCCGCGTCCGGTCGCCGTCACGACGGCCATCTCCCACTCGCCGTCCCAGGTACGGGTCCGCGGGTGCACGGCGTCGTCCTGGCGCCGCTGGCGCTCCAGCAGCCGGTCGCTGAGGCCGTGCACGCCGTCCGTGCGCCACAGGTCGCCGGCGGCCACCATCCGGCTCAGCGCCGCACGCAGGGTCGACCCGCCGACGCCGAAGGGTTCGACGGCCCGCAGGAGGTCCTTCACCGGCAGCTCGGGCGGGTGGGTGCCCAGCAGCAGGCTGAGGACGACGGACCGCGCCGACAGCGGACGCAGGTCGAGCGCGGCGGGCTCCCGGGAGTCGTTCATGGTCACGTACTGTACGGATTGCTCTTGTTGCATCATTGCTACGACTGTAGAAATAGTGCAACACTGCCGGTATGGCCTCGACACCGGCACACGCACCGGGCGCGGGAGACGCGCGGCGGGCGGGAGACGCGCCCCCGGACGGCACGGCGGCACGCTCCGCACGGCCCGCGCCGCCCTGCCCGTCCACCACTCACGACGTGACCAACCAGCCTCCTCCCCTGAGCCCCTATGACGCGTCGGAGGACGCGGCGCTGCTGGAGGGGCTGCGCCGCGAGGGCGCCGGCTGGGCCGAGGAAGGCGTGCGGCGGCTCGGGGAGCGGGCCGGGAGCACGCAGGCGCAGGAGTGGGCCGATCTCGCCGACCGCCACGAGCCGGAGCTGCGCACCCACGACCGCTACGGCAACCGGGTCGACGAGGTCGACTTCCACCCCGCCTGGCACCACCTGATGCGTACCGCCGTCACCGAGGGTCTGGCGGGCGCGCCCTGGGCGGACGACCGGCCGGGGGCCCACGTGGCCCGTACGGCGGGCGGCCTGGTGTGGGGGCACACCGATGCGGGGCACGGCTGTCCCACGTCGATGACGTACGCGGCCGTACCCGCCCTGCGCGCCCAGCCCGAGCTGGCCGCCGTCTACGAACCGCTGCTGACCAGCCGCGTCTACGAGCCGGGGCTGCGGGCGCCGGCCGGCAAAGCGGGGCTGCTGGCGGGGATGGGCATGACCGAGAAGCAGGGCGGCTCGGACGTACGGACGAACACGACGACGGCCGCGCCGACCGCGGAACCCGGCGTGTACACGCTGCGCGGGCACAAGTGGTTCACCTCGGCGCCCATGTGCGACGTCTTCCTGGTGCTGGCGCAGGCGCCGGGCGGACTGTCCTGCTTCCTGGTGCCACGCGTCCTGCCCGACGGCAGCCGCAACGCCTTCCGCATCCAGCGCCTCAAGGACAAGCTGGGCAACCGGTCCAACGCCTCGTGCGAACCGGAGTTCGACGGCACGGTGGCCTGGCTGGTCGGCCCCGAGGGGCGGGGCGTCAGGACGATCATCGAGATGGTCAACTGCACACGGCTGGACTGCGTGATGATGTCGGCGGCCCTCATGCGCAAGACCCTGGTGGAGGCCGGTCACCACGCACGGCACCGCACGGCCTTCGGAGCGCTGCTGGCCGACCAGCCGCTCATGCGCAACGTGCTGGCCGATCTGGCGCTGGAGTCGGAGGCCGCGACGACGCTCACCCTGCGGCTGGCGGGTGCGACCGACAGGGCGGTGCGGGAGGGCGGGCAGGCATCGCGAGAGGCCGCGTTCCGGCGGGTGGCCACCGCCGCCGGCAAGTACTGGGTCACCAAGCGGGGCCCGGCCTTCACCGCGGAAGCGCTGGAGTGCCTGGGAGGCAACGGCTACGTGGAGGAGTCCGGCATGCCCCGGCACTACCGCGAGGCCCCGCTGCTGTCGATCTGGGAGGGGTCGGGGAACGTCAACGCCCTGGACGTGCTACGGGCACTGGGACGCGAGCCGGGGGCCGCCGAGGCGCTGTTCGCCGAGCTCGCCCTCGCGCACGGCGGCGATCCCAGGCTGGACGCGGCCGTGACCCGGCTGCGGCGAGGCCTGGGCGAAGCCTCCCCGGTGGGCGCGCGCCGCCTGGTCGAGCTGATGGCGCTGACCCTGCAGGCGTCCCTCCTGGTCCGGCACGCCCCTTCGGCGGTCGCCGACGCGTTCTGCGCGACCCGGCTCGGCGGGGACTGGGGGCACGCCTTCGGCACCCTGCCCGGCGCCGCGGACCTCGACGCGATCCTGGAGCGGGCGCTGCCCGGGTTCGACTGAACCGGGGGCGCCGCGGGCGCCTGGCGGACGGGCTGGCACTGGCGCCTGGTGGGCGATGCGTCGCGGGCGCCTGGCGGGCGATGCGTCGCGGGCGCCTGGCGGGCGATGCGTCGCGGGCGCCTGGCGGGCGGTCCTGCGCGGGTGCCTGGCGGGCGATCCATCTCGGGCACCTGGCAGGCGGTCCGCCGCGGGCGCCTGGTGGGGGGTGGCGCGCGGTGCCCCTCCCCCGGGCTGGCGACGGCCCCCTCATGCCCGACCAGGCCGCTGTGACCTGCGGTGACGCCGCCATGGAGGTGGCTGTCAGTGGTGGGGTGCAGACTGGCCGGTGTCCAGGGCGAAGGCGCCTTGGACGCAATGGTCGCGGAGGTGATCGGCATGTCCGAGGTACTGCTCGCCGTGGGCACCCGCAAGGGCCTGTTCATCGGGCGGCGGCGAGGTGGGGCCTGGGAGTTCGACGACAGCCCACAGTTCAACGCGCAGGCCGTGTATTCGGTCGCCATCGACACCAGGGGCACCGTCCCGCGGCTGCTGGCCGGCGGTGACAGCGCGCACTGGGGGCCGTCCGTGTTCCACTCCGACGACCTGGGCCGCAGCTGGACCGAACCGGCCCGGCCGGCGGTGAAGTTCCCCAAGGACACCGGTGCGTCACTGGAGCGGGTCTGGCAGTTGCACCCGGCCGCGGCGGAACCGGACGTGGTGTACGCGGGCACGGAACCGGCCGCGCTCTACCGCTCCGAGGACCGCGGGGAGAGCTTCGAGCTGGTCCGCCCGCTGTGGGAGCACCCCACGCGCTCCCGGTGGGTTCCGGGCGGCGGCGGCGAGGGGCTGCACACCGTGGTCACGGACCGGCGCGACCCGAAGGCCGTCACGGTCGCCGTGTCCACCGCCGGAGTGTTCCGCACGGACGACGGCGGCGCGAGCTGGGCACCGTCCAACTCCGGGGTGTCCGCCGTGTTCCTGCCCGATCCGGACCCCGAGTTCGGTCAGTGCGTCCACAAGGTCGCCCAGGACCCGGCCGACCCCGACCGGCTCTACCTGCAGAACCACTGGGGTGTCTACCGCAGCGACGACAGGGGAGCGCACTGGACGGACATCGGCGAGGGCCTGCCCTCGACCTTCGGCTTCGCGGCGGCCACCCACCCGCACCGCGGCGACACGGCGTACGTCTTCCCGATCAACGCCGACGCGGACCGGGTCCCGGCCGGGCACCGCTGCCGGGTGTTCCGGACCGCCGACGCCGGCCGGAGCTGGGAGCCGCTGTCGGCCGGCCTGCCGCAGGAGGACCACTACGGAACCGTGCTGCGCGACGCGCTGTGCACCGACGACGCGGACCCGGCGGGCGTCTACTTCGGCAACCGCAACGGCGAGGTGTACGCCTCCGCGGACGACGGCGACAGCTGGCGGCAACTGGCCTCGCACCTGCCGGACGTGCTCTGTGTCCGCGCGGCGGTGATCGACTGACGCGGGCGGGTGGGGCGGCCCGTTCCCGGCCCGGTGGGAGCCGCCGTGGGTGACGGCTCCAGGGCGGCGACCTTCCGGACGAGAGGGGTGCGCTTCACGACCCGGCCGTGGAGCGGGAGCGCGCTGGCTACCCTGCCGTCATGCGCTTGCGGGTGACGCCACGTCAACGGTTGGGTCTCGACACGCTGATCGCGGCCGCGCTCCTGGGGGTCACGCTGGGCTTCGCCGCCGGGTACCGGCCGCCCGGCTGGCCCGCCTTCGACACCCGCGCCGTCGTCCTGACCTGCCTCATCCACCTGCCGCTCGTGGTGCGCCGGGTGGCTCCCTGGCCGGTGCTGTGCGCCACCTGTGCCGGCCTCGCCCTGTACACGGCACTCGGCTACCAGCCGTCCGTCAACGTGTGGTCGCCGATGCTCGCGTTCTTCACGATCGCCGCCGCGCGACCGGTCGGGGAGACCGCGCGGGCGGCCGTTCCGGTCACGGCCGCGTGGCTGTACAACGCGCTGGCCTCCCACGCGATGTCGGCGCTGGTGGCCGTGGGCCAGACCCTCGTGGTCCTGCTGCTCGCCTGGGGCTTCGGTACCAGCCTGCGCCGCCTGGAGAGGCAGAACACCGAACTGGACCGGCTCACCGCGCGCCTGCGCGCCGAGGAGGGGGCCCGCGCCCGGCACGCCGTGACGGAGGAACGCCTGCGCATCGCCCGTGAACTGCACGACGTGGTCGCCCACCATCTGTCGGTCGTCTCGGTGCAGAGCGGTCTGGCCCGGTACGTCTTCGACACCGACGCCGCCAAGGCCCGCTCCGCGCTGCGCACCATCGAGGACACAGCGCGCGAGACGCTGGAGGAGATGCGCGGCCTGCTCCAGGTGCTGCGTGTGAGCCCCGACGGCACCGACGCCGTGTCAGGTCCGTCCACCGGACCCGACGCCGGTCTCGCCCGGCTGGACGAACTGGCGGCCCGGATGACCGGCGCCGGGCTGGTCGTCGAGACCGCCGTCACCGGGGCGCCCCGGCCGTTGGCGTCGGGCGCGGACCTGTGTGCCTACCGCATCGTCCAGGAGGCCCTGACCAACACGCTCAAACACGCGGGCTCGCAGGCCCGCGTCCGGATAGCGCGGGCGTACGACACCCATGGGCTGGCCGTCACCGTGTCCGACGACGGGGGTCCCCGGGCGGACGGCTCCCGCACACCGGCCGGAGCGGGCACCAGCACCGGCACCAGAAACGGAAGCGGTGCCGAAAACGCCGCCGGGCAGCGGAAAGCCCTGGCCGGTCGATCCGCGCGAACCGGTCGGCGGGCCCCGGGAGCCGGCCGTGGCGAGGCTGGAATCGGCCCCGGCCCGGCGGGGACCGGGCACGGGTTGATCGGCATGTACGAACGCGTGAGGCTCTATGGCGGCAGCTTCCGCGCCGGGCCCGGACCGGCGGCGGGATTCGAGGTGGCGTTCACCCTGCCCGTCCCGTACCGCCCCGCCCGGGAGGACGACCCAAACGCGCTGCCGCAGGCGAGCCCGTGGACCGAACCTACTGCGGGGGAATCACAGGGATGACACATGTGCTCGTGGTAGACGACCAATACTCGTCCGCAGCGGCCTGCCGGCCCTCCTGCGGGCCGCACCCGACCTCGGCGTCTGCGCGGAGGCGGCGCGAGCGGGGAGGAGGCGGTCGAGCCGGGCGCCGGGCACCGGCCGGAGGTGATCCTCATGGACATCCGACTGCCCGGCCCGGGCGGGGTCGCCGCGGCCGAACTGCCGCGCGCGGGCACTCGCCGTCGCCTAGGAGACCGGTCTCGTACGCACACGGCGCCGGGCCCCGACGGCCGCGGTGCCGTGACCCGCGGCCGGGCGGGCCGGGTGCCAGGGCCCGACTGGACGGCCTGCCGCTGGGGCACGACTGCCGGCCGGTCGGCCACCGCGGGCCGGCCCCGACTGCGGGCAGCCGGCCACCGCGGGCCGGCCGCCGCCTTCGGGCGGTGGGATCAGGGAAGCTGCCAGTCGACCGGCTGCGCTCCCTGCCGTACGAGCAGGTCGTTGGCCCGGCTGAACGGGCGGGAGCCGAAGAAGCCCCGGTCCGCCGACATCGGCGAGGGGTGGGCGGACTCGATCGCCGGGAGATCGCCGAGCAGCGGGCGCAGATTGCGCGCGTCACGCCCCCACAGGATCGACACCAGCGGCTTGCCGCGGGCCGCCAGCGCCCGGATCGCCTGCTCCGTGACCTCTTCCCAGCCCTTGCCCCGGTGTGCCGCGGGCTTGCGGGGCGCCGTCGTCAGCGCCCTGTTGAGCAGCAGTACCCCCTGCCGGGTCCACGGCGTCAGATCGCCGTTGGACGGCCGGGGCAGCCCCAGGTCCGCATGGAGTTCCCGGAAGATGTTCTCCAGGCTGCCCGGAAGGGATCGCACCTCGGGCGAGACCGCGAAGCTCAGCCCGATGGCCATGCCCGGGGTGGGGTAGGGGTCCTGGCCGACGATCAGGACGCGCACGTCGTCGAACGGCTGCTGGAACGCCCGCAGCACGTTGGCCCCGGACGGGAGGTAGGTCCGGCCGGCCGCTATCTCGGCCCTGAGGAAGTTCCCCATGGCGGTGATGCGTTCGGCCGCGGGTTCGAGGGCTTTCGCCCAGCCCGCTTCGACGAGTTCATGCAACGGTCGTGGTGCCACGGCGCGTCACTCTACTGGCACATGTCCGCACGCCGCACAGCCAGGGAGGACCCCCCGGCACACCCACCTCCCCCGGCGCTGTCGACCGGCTTCCCCGCCGTGGACTCCCGTGGGCCGGGGCTGCGGGCCGTCGTCGGGCACACCGTCCGGGACAAGGGGACCAATTACCCATCTACCGAATATGTCGGCCTCTTGCCAGGCAAGCAACCACATGTCCGGGGCGAGTTGTCGCATCCGATCCGATTGCCCGCACCGATCATTTCCGATCGGGGCGTAACTCACGCGACAAAACCGGACGGAAACCGCTCACCCGCCCCCTCCCCGAACGGGGGAACCCCGAAAGCCAGTAACATGCGGCGCCATGAGCTCCCCCACTGGGCCCGCGTCCGGCCTGCCTGTACGAATGCCGCGCCCCCGCCAGCCCGGACGGCACCGCCGACCCGAACCGCTGGCGGCTCCCGAGGGCGCGCCCGCGCTCGTCCTCGCGGTGCCGGGCACACCCGGTGCCGCATCGCGCGCCCTCGCCGAGGAGGCCGTGAGCATCGCCCGCTCCGAGCTCCCCGGCCTGGAGGCCGTGATCGGGTACCTCGACGGGGACGAGGCGGAGTTCCCGGCCCTGCAGTCCGTGCTCGCGCGCGCGGCCGACCGGCGGACGGCCCGCTACGAGCAGGCGCTCGCCGCCGGTGGCGAGGTCAAGGAGCCCGAGGGCCCGGTCGCGGTCGTCGTACCGCTGCTGGCCGGCCCGGACAACGCGCTGCTGCGCCGGCTCCGCGAGGCCGTCATGGAGAGCCGGGTCGCCGCGGAGCTGACCGATGTGCTCGGCCCGCACCCGTTGCTCGCCGAGGCGCTGCACGTGCGGCTGTCGGAGGCGGGGCTGGCCCGTGCCGACCGCGCCCGGCTGTTCACCGTGGCGACGGCCGCGGACGGCATCATCCTCGCGTCGGTCGGCGGCGAGGAGGCCGTCCAGGCGGCGGGGATCACCGGCATGCTGCTCGCCGCCCGCCTCGCGGTGCCGGTGATGGCCGCCGCGCTCGACCAGGAGGGCTCGGTCGTCGGCGTCGCCGAGCAGCTGCGTTCCTCCGGTTCCCAGCAGCTGGCGCTGGCGCCCTACCTGATCGGCCCGGAGATCGACGCCGAGCTGGTCGAGGCCGCCGCCAAGGAGGCGGACTGCCCCGCCGCCGAGGCGCTCGGCGCCTACCCGGCGATCGGCAAGCTGGCCCTGGCCAAGTACACGACGGCCCTGGGCATCTCCCCGCAGCAGGCGCAGGGCACGCCGGCACGGTGACGCGGCTCCGGCATCCGCAGGACTGACGCGAAGGGTCCGCTCCGCTCGGTGCGGACCCTTCGCCATGTCGCCACGCGGCCGACCGGCCCGCCGGCCGATCGGCCGGATCGCGTTCAATCGGCCAGACGCCCGGTCGATCGGCCAGACGCCCGATCGATCGCATGACCGCTTGGGGTCCTCGATCGGGACGCGGAGTGTTCAGCCGAAGACGACACAGGAGGCGGCGGCGACCTTGACCGCGCCGGCCCGTTCCAAAAGCCCCGTCTCCGGGTGCACGGCGAACCAGGTGACGTCACCGGAACGCTCGTTGGCGACGTACAGGAATCCGCCGGACAGGGTGAGCGCGCGGGGCCAGTGGCCGCCGCACGGGACGGTCGCCCGCAGTTCCAGCCGCTCCCCGTCGGCCTCGGCGGCGAAGACCGAGAGCACGTCCTCGCCGCGCGTCGCGGTCCACACGAAGCGGCCGTCCGGCGCGACGACGATGCCCGACGGGTAGGCGTCGCCCGCGGGGGCGGCCCGCAGGACCTGTGTCTCGGCGAGCGGCCTGAGCGAGCCGGTCTCCGGCTCCCAGCGACAGGGGGTGACGGTGGGCGTGAGTTCGTTGAGGACGTACGCGTGTCGGCCGTCCGGGTGGAAGGCCAGGTGGCGGGGGCCGGAGCCGGGGCGGAGCGCGATCTCGCGGTGCACGCCGAGGCTGCCGTCCGTCAGCGTGCACACCCGCACCGAGTCCGTGCCGAGGTCGACGCTGACGGCCCAGCGGCCGCTCGGGTCGGGCTGCACCTGGTGGGCGTGCGGGGCGCGCTGCCGACGTTCGTGCGGTCCGGAACCGGTGTGCCGCAGCACGTCGGACACGCCCTGGCCGAGGCGTCCGTCCGCGCGCACAGGGACGGCGCTGACGCTGCCCGAGCCGTAGTTGGCCGTGAGGACGTGCCCGTCGACCAGGCTGAGGTGGGTGGGACCGCTGCCCTCGACGCGGACGGGCGGACCGGTGAGTTCGACCGTCTCGCCCTTCACCCGGTACGCGGCCACCGCGCCCTCGGCGGTCTCGCTGACCGCGTAGAGCGTGCCGCCGTCGGCGGACAGGGCGAGGTAGGACGGGTCCAGCACGCCGTCCACGCTGCTCAGCACGGTCAGCGCGCCGCCTTCGGCCACGGCCGCGGTGACCACGCCGGGGCCGCCCGCCGCCGTGAACGACCCGATGAACGCCCGCTGGCGCCCGCCGCCCTCGTCTGCCACCGCTTTCTCCTCTCCGTCGTCCCGTTCGGGGTGACGGTAGCAGTCGATCAAGATCGGTCTAGACCAAGGCCGAGGGGTGTCTCGCCGGTGCGGGAAGCGCGTCAGGCGCCGACCAGGGGCGAGCCCGAGGGAGCGCGCAGTGGTGTGGCCAGGTCCGCCAGTGCCCGCTCCAGGCCGTGCAGGTGGACGAGGGCCTGCGCCTCCGCGGCGGGCCGGGGGGTGTCGGACGCGGCGAGGGGTTCGCCGCCGCCGTCGGTGAGCGCCTCGACGGCGGCCTCCACGCGCCAGCAGGCGGCGGCCAGGCGCGCGTCGTGGGAAGCCTCCGGGTCCGCGGCGACGGTGACCAGGCCGCGGACCTCGCGGGCGCAGGCGTCCAGCAGGACGAGCACCTGGCGGGCGCGCCGCTTGCGGCCCAGCATCGGGTTCAGCGGGTGGACGAGCGGCGCCACGGAGAGGCGTACCCGGCCGAGCAGGTGTTCCAGCTCGGCCACGCGGGGCGCCGGGTCGGCGTCCGCGACTCCCGCCAGCCGGGCGGCGGCCTCGCCGGTGCAGGCGTGGACGCAGCGCAGGGCGCGCTGGATCCAGTCACCGGTGACGGCGTGGGTCGTGACCGGCAGCACGAACAGCACGGCCAGCCAGGCACCGAGCGCGCCGACGGCCGTCTCCCCGAGCCGCAGGGCGAGCAGCGCGGGAGTGAGGACGCCGAGGAGACCGTAGAGCGATACGGCGAGCAGGGTGACCCAGAGCATCATCCAGGTGTAGGACACGGCGGCCGTGTAGAAGATCCCGAAGACGCCGACGGCGACGAGGAGGGCCGTGGGCAGGGCGGATCCGTGCAGCGGCGCGACGAGCAGGGCCCCGAGGCCGAGGCCGAGCACGGTGCCGAGGACCCGGCGGAAACCGCGGACCAGGGTCTCGCCGCGCGAGGCGGTGTTCACGAACACCCACCAGGTCGCCCCGACCGCCCAGTACCAGCGCTGCCCGGAGACCAACTGGCCCAGGACGAGCGCGAAACCCGCGCCGGCGGTCGCCTGGACGGCCTGCCGGGTGGTCACCCTGGCCAGTCCGGTGCCGGCCGGCGGGGCGGGGACGGCGGCCGGGGGCTGCCGGCGTTCGTAGCACCACAGCCCGAAGCGCACCGCCGCCGCGCTGAGCACGGACAGGACGACCGCCGCGGACAGCTCGGGCAGCTGCCCGGGGGTGGCGTGCAGGAACTGGGCCACGAAGAAGGTCATGAAGGCGAAGACGCCCAGGCTGTGGCCGCGCGGTCCCCAGCGGCGCGCGTACACTCCCGCGCCGACCAGGGCGAGGAAGGTGAGGTCCCGGGCCACCGGGAGGGCGTGCAGCGCGGCGGCGGCGACGAGGACGGGGATGCCGACGACGGGCAGCAGCGCCGTGGTGAGCGCCTGCCCGCGGATCGTGGGGTCCGAGACGGTGAACAGGGCGAGCAGCGCGGCGAGCCCACCGGTGACGGCCCCGGGCAGCGAGTGGCCGGCCAGACCGCACACGACGGCCGCCAGAGCGATCCCGAGAACGGCCCGGGAGGCGAACCGCAGTCGCGCCCGTCCGGGGTCCGGAGCCATGAACACCCTCTTCAGCACTGTTGACCGCCCCCTCGGCAGACCTCGAACACCGGCATGAAAAAGGCGCCGCGGTGATCCGCAGCGCCATCGACTCGTCCATCACAACACCCGAAGGTCCTCTGGCTCAAGTCAGCGCCGATCAGCTGGGCCATTGGCTCAGCGCGGCGGGCGAAGAAGTGCCCGGCAGGGTGCCAATGGACGAGATCTACTGGCCCACTCCCACCACGCTGAGCTGGGCCATTGGTACAGTCGGAGTGGATCGACCCGCCGTCAGGAGGCCGGTGCCGTCATGGCCGTGGACGAACTCGACACCCGCATCCTGCGGCTGCTCCTCGAACAGCCGCGCACCAGCGTGCGTGAGTACGCCCGCGTCCTCGGCGTCGCGCGCGGCACGCTCCAGGCACGGCTGGACCGCCTGGAACGGGACGGTGTGATCACCGGAACGGAGCCTTCCCTGTCCCCCGCCGCTCTCGGCCATCCGGTGCTGGCGTTCGTGCACATCGAGGTGACCCAGGGGCACCTGGACGACGTCGGGGACGCGCTGGCGGGGGTGCCGGAGATCGTCGAGGCGTTCTCCATCACGGGAGGCGGCGACCTGCTCACCCGGGTGGTGGCGCGGGACAACGCCCATCTGGAGGACGTGATCCAGAAACTGATCAGTCTGCCGGGCGTGGTCCGCACCCGCACCGAGGTCGCGCTGCGCGAACGCGTCCCGCACCGGCTGCTGCCGCTGGTGGAGTCGATCGGCCGTACGACGGGGAAGTGATCCCCCGCGTGGCCGGGCGGAAGGGTCCGCCCTCCCACGGCGGCCCGTTCTACGATCCGCGGCGCGGCCTGCCCCGCTTGGCGCCCTTGCCCGAGCCCTGCGCGCCCGAGCCCCTGCCGCCGCGAGGCGCCCCGCGGGAGCCGCCCTTGTGCGCGGCGGCCCTGCCGGTGCCCGCGGCCGTCCTGCCCGAGGGCTTGCCGCCCCCTCTGCCCGCGGTCCCGCCGGCCGTCTTCTCCGTGCCCGTGGCCCGGCCCGCCGCCGGATTCCGGCCCCGGGTGCTGTTGACGGTCCGGCCACGCACGATCCCGATGAAGTCGTCGACCAGGTCGGTGGTCGCCTCCTCGGGCCACACCAGCGCGACCCCCGACTGCGGGGCGTCGACGACGGGCCGGTAGGTCAGGTCCCTGCGGTGGTACAGCCGGGCCAGCGACTGGGGCACGACCAGCAGGCCCACGCCCGCCGCCACCAGTTCGACGGCGTCCTCCGTGGTGGCCGGGCGTTCGAACGCGGGCTCGCCCGGGGGCCGCTCCCAGCCGAGGACGTCGTCCAGCGGGTGGAAGAGCACCTCGTCGGCCAGGTCGGCGACGGACACCTCGTCCGCCGCCGTCACCAGGTGGTCCTTGGGGACGACGACCACCGTGGTCTCGGTGTAGAGGGGGATCGCGCTGAAGAACGTACGGTCCACGGGCAGTCGTACGACGCCCACGTCCGCGGTGCCCTCGCGCAGCTTCGCCGGCGCGTCGGCGGCCGGGACCTGGAGGAGGTCGAGGGGGACGTCGGGCAGGCGCTCGTTCCAGATCCGCACCCACTTGGCGGGCGTCACCCCGGGGACGTACGCGAGCCGGAACGTGGGGGATGCTTCCGAGCCTGTCACCCGGCCAGGGTACCCGCCCGGCCCCCGGCGTGCGCCTCCGGCCGGTGCGGGCGGGGGCCTGGCGGCCCGGGGACACGGTGCGGTTGCGGAGGGGCGGAGGCCCGATGCGGGCGGGGCGGGGCGGGGCGGGTGCGGGCAGAGGGCCGGTGCGGGCGGGACGGGGGTGCGGCTGGAGGCTCGATGTGGGGGCGGGGCCACGGCTGGAGGCCTGGTGCGGCCGAGGTCCGGCGGGCGGCGCCCCGCGCGTGGTCGGATCCCCCCGCGCCGGTCGATAGTCTGGACACCATGAAGTCGCACCAGACCACCCAGACGATGAAGCCCGCGACCGCGGCGAAGAAGCTGGGTGTGTACCTGCCCGCCACGCCCACCGAGTTCCAGGAGGGCGTCGTCTCGCGTGCCGAACTCGACCAGCTCCAGGCCGATCCGCCCGAGTGGCTGCGGGACCTGCGGCGCGACGGCCCGCACCCCCGCCCGGTGGTCGCGGCCAAGCTGGGTGTCTCCATCGCGGGTCTCGCGCGCGGCGGGGTCACCGAGGCGCTCACCACGGAGCAGATCGAGGCCCTGAAGCAGGAGGGGCCCGAGTGGCTGGCGAAGGAGCGGGCCACCCAGGCGGAGGTCCGCAAGGAGACGGCCCGGCTGAAGAAGCGGGACGCCGAGCGCGCCGAACAGGGCGGCCCGCAGGGCTGACCGGAAAGGACCCGGCGACACCGGAACGGGCCCGAGAGCGGAAGAGGCCTCGGGCCGGGAGAAGTCGGAGACCGGAAGAAGCATGACGCCGGAAGAGGTCCGGCGGGCCCCTTGAGAGGTCCGGCGGACGCCTCAGAGGTCCGGCGCCGGAAATCGGCCGGCTGCCTCGGTTCGTCACGCACGCGGTTCGTCCCACGCTTCTACGCGCTTCCGTGCGCCCCCTTTGCAAGACGCATGGGGAGCCGGTCACGCGTTGGACTGGGCAGGACATGGTTCGAACGCCAAGCCCTGAAAGACCGCCCGAGTTGTGTGTGCCGACTGAGGCAGGTGGTATTCGATGAGCGGTGCGTCAACCGGTGCCCTGCCCACGACAGACCGGTCCGACCGGTCCTGGACCGTGGGTACTGCGCCCGGCATATTTCCTTACTTGAGCCACGGTATCGCCTTGTTCCACCGTCCGCTGGCTTTTCTGAACTCTCTGCCCCGGCGCGGGGACATGGTCCGGATCCGGCTCGGCCCGCTGCCCGCCTGGGTGGTGTGCCATCCGGAGCTGGTCCACAGGATGCTCGTGGACACCCGTACGTTCGACAAGGGCGGCCCCCAGTACGACCGGCTCCGGACGCTCATGGGCGACGGCCTGGTCACCAGCCGTCAGGAGACGCACCGCAGACAGCGCCGCCTGCTGCAACCGCGCTTCCACGCCTCGCACGTCGCCGCGTACACCGAGCTGATGGGCGCTCAGGCCGTGGCACTGTGCGACTCGCTGCGACCGGGACAGCGCGTCGACGTCAGCGCGGCGATGACGGCACTGACGACCCGCGTCACCAGCCGCATGCTGCTCTCCGACACCCTCGACGAGGCGACGGCCGCCGAGCTGAGGCGCTGTCTGTCCACGGTGGTGCGCGGGCTGTTCGTGCGCACGGTGGTGCCGCTGGACGCCCCCTTCCGCATACCCCTGCCCGCCAACCGCCGCTACCGGCACGCCCTCGCACGCCTGCACGGCCTCATCGACGCGGCCGTCGCGCGACGGCGCCGACAGGCTCCGCGTGACGACCTGCTCGGCACCCTGCTGGCGGCCGAACGGGGCGTGGAGGGACCGCCGATCACGGGACAGGAGGTCCACGACCACCTGATCACCCTCCTGCTCACCGGTGTGGAGACCACCGCCCTGTGCCTGGCCTCCCTCTTCAGCCTGCTGGGCCGGCACCCGCAGGCGGAGCGCCGCGTGCACGCGGAGGTCGACACGGTGCTCGGTGGGCGCGCGCCCACCGCCGCCGACCTGCCCCGTCTGGTGCACACCGGCAACGCGGTCACCGAGACGCTGCGGCATTCCCCGCCCGGCTGGCTCTTCACCCGCGTCACCACCGAGGCGACCGAGCTGGGCGGCTGCCGGCTGCCCCGCGGGGCCACCGTCCTCTACAGCCCCTACCTGCTGCACCACGATCCCGCGTCGTTCCCCGACCCCGAGCGGTTCTGGCCGGACCGCTGGCTGCCGGGCACGGCGGCCGGCGGGCCGCAGGGCGCGATGCTCCCGTTCGCCGCGGGCAACCGCAAGTGCATCGGTGACGCTTTCGCCGTGGCCGAGGCCACCGTTGTCCTGGCGACCGTCGCCGGACGGCTGCGGCTGCGCCACCTGCCCGGGCCCGTGGCACCCCCGCGCCCCGCGGTGACCCTGGGGCCACGGTCGCTGGTGATGACCTGTGAACCGCGTTCGGACCGTCCGCAGGACTTCATCGAGCCGAAGGTCAGGTGACAGTGGTGTCGACGACACAGGAGGAACGCGCGGTACCGCGCCAGGGGGTATCGGCCGCCGACCGGGCGGCCGATCCGGCGGCCACGCTGAACGATCTGATCGACGCCCGCCTCTACATGCCCTTCCCCTTCCGGAGCAGTCCGCACGAGGCCGAGGCGGCGGCGGGCACCGACGCATGGCTGGACAGCTGCGGGCTGACCGCCGAACCGGGCGTGGCGGGCATGATCGTCCGTACCCGTCCGGCCCAGCTCGCCTCGTACATCACCCCGGACGTCGACGCGGACATCCTGCACCTCGTCGCCCGGCAGATCGCCTACCAGTTCGTCTTCGACGACCGGGCGGAGGAGGTGGGCCTGGACGGGCCCGACCGGCTGCTGCCCATGCTGTGCGAGAGCGTCGCGATCCTCCGCGACGGCTGCCCGCCGACGACGGCCCTCGGGGCGGCCCTGGCCGACCTGTACGGCCAGGTCCGCCGACGCTGCACCCCCGCCCAGGCGGCCCGCTGGGCGGGCTACAGCCGGGAGTACGTGCACGGCCTCATGTACGAGGCGGTGGCCCAGAACGGGTCCGCGCCGCCGCACCTCGGGCTGTGCACGTCCATACGGTCGCTGACGGCGGGAGTGGAGCCCTTCTATCCGCTCTGCGAGGCGGCGGAGGCCGAGGAGATGGCGCCGGGCGAACTCCACCACCCGCTCATGCGGCGGCTGACCCGCCTCTCCGTGGACGCCGCCGTGTGGATACCCGACCTGTACTCGGCGGTGAAGGAGCAGCGGGCCGGCGGGCTGATCAATCTGGCCCTCGGCTACCAGAGGGCGTACGACTGCTCCCTCGCGGAGGCCGTGCTGCCGGCCATCCGGCGGATCAACAGCACCATCCGGGAGTTCGAGCGGATCCGCGCGGAACTCGAACCGCAGCTCAGCACCGCCGCCCTCGGCTACCTGGACGGGATGACCGGCTGGATCCGCGGGTGTTACCACTGGTCGCGCACCGTGCCGCGCTACGCCGACTCCGCACAGGCGCCTGCCCGGTAGCCGGCCATTCCAGCCGCGTTACCCGCCTCGGGGACGTGTCAATCCTTCGAGAGGGGCGATTCACCCTTCCTTACCCCTTCCATGCCCCATTCGGCCGTCCGGACCCCGCCCGGGCGTACGCTCTGGCTTTCCCCCCGGACGGCCGAAGGACAGGAAGCGGTAGGCACATGGCACATGAGCCGTGGCAGTCGCACACCGAACACCGACCCTTGCTCGAACGCCAACGGGAACTCCACGCGCTGGACACCGCGTTGGCCGACCTCGCCGCCTCCGCGGACGGCGCCCCGCGCCACGGCCGACTGCTCGCCTTCACGGGCGCGGCCGGGCTGGGCAAGACGACCCTCATGACGCAGTTGCGCGCACGGTCCGCCGCCCGAGGCTTCACGGTGCTCTCGGGCCGGGGCGGCGAGACCGAGCAGGAAATGGCCTTCCACGTCGTCCGGCAACTCGTGCAGCCCCCGCTGGCGGCCATGCCCGAGCCGGCCCGACGGGCGTTCCTGGGCAGTTGGTACGACACCGTCGCCACCGCCCTCGGCCTGGAGGCGTCCGACGGCGTCCGGGTGACCGACCCGGCGGGAGTGCGGGACGGCCTGGACTGGGTGATGACCCGCCTCGCCGTGGAGCAGGCCCCTGTCGTGCTGCTCCTGGACGACGCGCACTGGGCCGACGCCGAGTCCCTGGCCTGGCTGGCGTCCTTCGCGCCGCGCATCGAGAGCCTTCCGCTGCTGATCGTCGTCGCCTACCGCCCGGGGGAACTGCCGTGCGACGCCACCGCGTTCCGCTCCCTGGTCGATCACCACGAGAACCGTCCGCACGCCCTGGAGCCGCTCTCCGCCGCCGGAGTGGCCCAGATCGTCAGGGAACACGTGGGCGACGGGGCCGAGGAGGAGTTCTGCGCGGAGTGCTGGGCGGTCACCGAGGGGCGCCCGTTCGAGGCGGTGGAGCTGGCGATCCGGCTCGCCGAACGGCAGGTGCGGGGCGCCCGGGACGACCTGCCGGTCATGCGCGACCTCGCCTCCGCGATCAAGGGCCCCGGGCTGCTGGACCGGCTGCGCCGGCTCGGCACCACCACCGTCCGTTTCGCCTCCGCCGCCGCCGTGCTGGGCACCTCCGTCTCCCCTGACCTGGCCGCCACGATCGCCGTGGTCGGGGTGGAGCAGGCCGCGCAGGAGACCGCGAAGCTGCGCGCCGCCGGGATCCTGACCGACAGCCGGACCGCCGGCGGGAACGTGGAGTTTGCGCATCCGCTGATCGCCACGGCGATCTACCAGGCCATACCGCCGGGTCTGCGAGTCGGTCTGCACAACTCCGCCGCGGTGGCCGTCCGCGCGGCAGGGCTCGGGCCCACGGCCGCCGCACGGCACCTGCTGGAGGTCCCGTGCGAGGCCAACACCGAGGCGGTCGAGTGCCTGCGGGAGGCCGGCCGTGAATACCTGCGGGCCGGGGCACCCGAAGCCGCCCGGCGGATGCTGACCCGGGCCCTGCAGGAGCCGCCGCTGCCCGAGGACCGGGCGGCGCTGCTCCACGAATTGGCGTGCTCGACCTTCCTCGTCGAGCCCGCGGCCACCGTCAGTCATCTGCGGGAGGCGCTGGCGGAGCCGTGCGTCGATCCGGGCCTGCGGGCCTCCATCGTCTACCGGCTGACGCAGGCGCTCGCGCACACGGACCGCATGGCGGAGGCGGCGAGCGTGGCCGCGGAGGAGGCCCAGCAGGCCACCGATGCGCGGACACGGCTGCGCATGCAGGCCGACCACTTCGTGTGGAGCGCCTTCCGCAGCGACGAGCCGGACTCCCGGGGACGCTCACGGAAGCTGGCGCGGCTGGCCGGACGGCTGGCCGGACGCACCCTGGAGGAGCGCTACATCCTGGGGCTGCGCGCCTGGGACGCCATGGTGCGCGGCGAGCCGCGGCAGACCGTCCTGGAACACGCCGAGAAGGCGCTGCGCGGCGGGCTGAGCTGGACCGACGAGCACCGTGGCTTCGAGGTCCCCGCCTCGGTCGCCCTGCTGTTCATGTACTGCGACCAGCCCCGGCGGGCCGAGGAGCTGTTCGGCAAGGGCATCGCCGAGTGCACGGACAAGGGCTGGCGCGGCTCCCACCTGGCCCTGGGCCAGACCCTCCTCGGCTACATCCGCTACCACCGCGGCTGTCTGGCAGAGGCGGAGGACCAGGTCCTGGAGGGCCTGCGGGTGGCCGACCGGGTGGAAGGGGCGGTTCCGGCGCAGTGGTTCGCGGTCGGCGTCCTGATCCAGACCCTGCTGGCCCGTGGCCGGGTCGCAAAGGCCCGCCGGGTCGCCGACGACCACGGCTTCGGCGAGCGCGCGCCGAACGCGGTCATCTACCCCGATCCCCGTACGGTCTACGCCGAGCTGCTGCTGGCGGAGAACCGGAACGCCGATGCGGTCCGCCTGCTGTCCGAGGTCGGGGAGCGGCTGGACGACCGGGGCTGGCGCAACCCCGCCTGGTGTCCCTGGCAGTTGGTCCTGGCGTCGGCGCTGGCCGCGGCCGAACCGGAGCGTGCGGTGAGCCTGGCCTCGGAGGCGGTCCGGCGGGCGCGGGCCTTCGGCGCCGCGTCGGCCACGGGGCAGGCGCTGCGCACCCTGGCCGAGGTGACCGGCGGACCGGCGGCCCTCGACCTCCACGCGGAGTCGGTCTGCCTGCTGGAGGGGTCCCCCGCGGGGTACGAGCTGGCCCGCGCGCTGGTCGGGCACGGCGCTGCGCTGGCCCGCAACGGCAAGCTCCCCGAGGCCGCCGACCGCCTGTACCGGGGGCTGGAGACCGCCGTCCACTGCGGGGCGGAGGCGCTGGCCGGCCGGGCCCGGGCGGAACTGTCGGCGGCCGGTCTGCGACCGCTGCCCTTGCGGTACGCGCAGACCGACACGCTCACCGCCCAGGAGCGCCGGGCTGCCGAGCTGGCCGCCCAGGGGCATCCGGTCGCGGTGGTCGCCAAGGAGCTGCACCTCACCGAGCAGGGGGTGCGGCAGCTCCTGTCCTCCGTGTACCGCAAGGTCGGCACCGACGCCGCCGGTCTCGCCGCCGCCCTGGAGACCTTTCCCCGGTCCTGCCCCTGACCCGGTCGTGCCGACGCGATGTCCTGTCCGACGCGATGTCCTGTCCGACGCGATGTCCTGCCTGCTCGCGGCGCCCGGGCTGTCACGCCGCCCGGGTGCCTCCCGGCCGGGCCCGGTCGTGGTGGATCGGGCCCTGGGAGCCCGTCAGCGGGGCACCCGTCCCGCCACGACCGGCGGCGACGATCTCCGCCGCGATCGACAGGGCCGTCTCCTCCGGCGTCCGTGCGCCGAGGTCCAGGCCGATCGGGGACCGCAGGCGGTCCATCTCCTCCTCGCTCACGCCTGCCTCGCGCAGCCGGCGTCGGCGGTCCTCGTGGGTGCGACGCGAGCCCATCGCGCCCACGAAGGCGACCGGCATCCGCAGCGCGACCGTCAGCAGGGGTATGTCGAACTTGGCGTCGTGGGTGAGCACGCACAGCACCGTGCGCCGGTCGACGGAGGTGTCCCGCAGGTAGCGGTGCGGCCAGTCGACGACGATGTCGTCGGCCTCGGGGAAGCGGCCCCGGGTGGCGAAGACGGGCCGGGCGTCGCACACCGTGACGTGGTAGCCGAGGAACTTGCCCGCTCTGACCAGGGCCGCGGCGAAGTCCACCGCCCCGAAGACGATCATGCGGGGCGGCGGCGTGGTGGATTCGACGAGGAGGGTCAGACCGCCGGGGCAGCGGGAGCCGTCCTCGGACAGTTCCACCGTCCCCGTGCGGCCGGCCTCCAGCAGAGCCCGGGCCTCGGCCACCGCGGTACGGGCCGCCTCCGGATGGTCGTCGAATCCGCTGCCGTCCGCACCCTCGTCCCTCCCGTCCGCACCTGCGTCCGGACCGCCCGGCCCGTCCGGTCGCTGGTCCGGACGGACCAGTACCGTCGCGCCGAGCAGGTGGTCCGGACCGCGCACGATCCGGGCGACGGCCAGCGGCTCGCCCCGGACAGCAGCCGACAGCGCGGCCCGAAGCACCGTCCGCACGGGTGCGTCCGCCGCGACCGGGGTGATCATCATGTCGATGATCCCGCCGCAGGTCAGTCCGACGGCGAAGGCGTCCTCGTCGCTGTAGCCGAACCGTTCGAGGACGGTGGTGTCGTCCTCCAGCGCCTGGCGGCACAGGTCGTAGACCGCTCCCTCCACGCAGCCGCCGGAGACCGAGCCGATGACGGTGCCCTCGCTGTCGACGGCGAGGGCCGCGCCCGGGCCGCGCGGCGCGCTGCCGCCTACGGCCACGACGGTGGCGACGGCGAAGGCGCGCCCCTCCTCGATCCAGCGGTGCAGTTCCTCCGCGATGTCAAGCATGCGGCTCCCCTGCGGCCGCCCGCAGGACACGGTCGGGGCGGATGGGCAGGTGGCGGTGGCGGACGCCGGTGGCGTGCCAGACGGCGTTGGCGACCGCCGCCGCCGCTCCGACGACGCCGACCTCTCCGATGCCCTTGATCCCGACCGGGTCCTCCGGGTCCGGGTCGTCGACCCAGTCGGCCTCGATGAGCGACGGTACGTCGGCGTGCGTCGCGACGTGGTAGCCGGCGAGGTCGGCGCCGTAGAGGCCGCCGCTGGCCCGGTCGCGGACCGCCTCCTCGTGCAGCGCCATGGAGATGCCCCAGATCATGCCGCCGACCAGCTGGTTGCGTGCGGTGAGCGGGTTGACGATCTTACCGGCCGCGAAGATGCCGAGCATCCGGCGCACCCGGACCTCGCCGGTGGTGACGTCCACGGCGACCTCGGCGAACTGCGCGCCGAAGGAGTGCCGCTCCTTGCGGGCGAGGGCGCCCAGGGCCTCGGTGGTGTCCGACCGGACCGTGATGCCCTCCGGCGGGATGTCGGAGCCCAGCGCCAGCCGCTCCCACAGCTCACGGGCCGCGATCTTGATCGCCCAGCCCCAGGAGCGGGTGCCCATGGAACCGCCGGCGATCATCGCCGGTCCGAAGTCGCTGTCCCCGATCCGCACCCGGACCTTGTCCGGTGTGGTCTCCAGGGCGTCGGCGGCGATGAGGCCCAGTGCGGTGCGGGCGCCGGTGCCGATGTCGGCGGCGGCGATCCGCACCGTGAAGGTGCCGTCCGCCTCGGCCGTGACGACCGCCGTGGAGGGCCCGGCTCCGGAGGGGAACGACGCGGCGGCCATGCCGGTGCCGAGCAGCCAGCGGCCCTCGCGGCGCACGCCGGGGCGCGGGTCCCGGTCCGCCCAGCCGAACCGGCGGGCGCCCTCGTGGAAACAGGCCTCCAGGTTGCGGCCGCTGAAAGGCAGTCCGGACGCGGGGCCCCGCTCCGGTTCGTTGCGCCGGCGCAGCTCGATGGGGTCCAGGCCGCACTTCTCGGCCAGTTCGTCGAGCGCCGACTCCAGCGCGAAGGACCCCGGGGCCTCGCCCGGCGCGCGCATGAAGGTCGGGGTCGGTACGTCCAGACGTACGATCCGGTGGGCGGTGTGGTGGGCGTCGGCGTCGTACATCACCCGCGAGGGGGCGGCGCACGACTCGACGAACTCGTGGACGGCAGAGGTCTGGTTGAGGGACAGGTGTTCCAGCGCGCGCAGGCGTCCGTCGGCATCCGCGCCGAGCCTGACGCGCTGCGCGGTGGGGCTGCGGTAGCCGGTCAGCGAGAACATCTGACGGCGGGTCAGAACCACGCGGACCGGGCGGTGCAGAACGGTGGTGGCCATCACGGCGCCCACCTGGTGGACGCGCACGCCCTTGCTGCCGAAGCCTCCGCCGACGTGCTCGGAGCGCACCCGCACGGCGGACGGGTCGAGCGAGAACAGCTTGGCCAGTTCGCCGACGACCCAGGTGGCGCCCTGGTTGGAGTCGACGACCTCCAGCCGCCCGCCGTCCCACAGAGCAGTAGCCGCGTGCGGCTCCATCATGCTGTGGTGCTCTTCAGGGGTGGTGTACTCCTGGTCCAGGGCGAAGGCGGAGGCGGCGAGTTCGGCGTCCAGGTCGCCCTTCTCGACCACTGCCGGCATATGGCCCTCCAACGCGTAGGCGTCGGTGCGGTCGGCGGTGAAATCGGTGTCGTGGGGCTCCTGTTCGTAGTGCACGACGAGGGCCTCGGCCGCCTCCCGGGCCTGCTCGGAGGTCTCGGCGACGACCAGCGCCACCGGCCAACCCAGGTGCGACACCCGGTCGTTCTGGAAGAGGGCGCAGGTGGGGTCGGGCGGCGTGCCCAGCAGGCCGATGAAGTCGGTGTCCAGGCGTGGGGCGTTCCCGTGGTGCAGGACGGTGAGGACGCCGGGCATGCCGAGGACGGGCGCGGTCTCGACGGACCGGATCCGGCCGCGGGCCACGGTGGACAGCACCAGCCAGCCGTGGGCGAGGTCGGCGAAGGGGATCTCGCCGGCGTAGCGCGCGGCTCCCGTGACCTTGTCGCGGCCCTCCACGCGGGTGTGCGCGGTGCCGACGGAGCCCTGGACGTTCGTACGTGTTCCGGTGGCGGTGGTCATCGGGCGGCCTCCTCGGCGAGTTCGGTCAGCACGGCCACCACCAGGTTGCGCATGAGGGCCACCTTGTATCCGTTGTGGGGCAGCGGGGCGGCCGCCGCCAGCTCGGCGTCCGCGGCGGCGGCGAAGGCGGCGGCGTCGGCCGGTGCCCCGGTGAGGGCCCGCTCGGCCGCGTGTGCCCGCCAGGGGCGGGAGGCGACCGCGCCGAAGGCCAGGCGTGCCTCGCGCACGAGACCGTCCTGGACGTCGAGTGCGGCGGCCACCGAGCCGATGGCGAACGCGTAGGAGGCGCGCTCGCGCACCTTGCGGTAGCGCGAGGTGCGCGCGACCGGGGCCGCCGGCAGTGTGACGCCGGTGATCAGCGCTCCGGGGGGCAGGGCGGTCTCCCGGTGGGGGGTGTCGCCCACGGGCAGGTAGAAGTCCGCGAGCGGCAGGCTGCCCGGTCCGTCGGCCGTCCGGTAGGAGACGACGGCGTCGAAGGCGGTCAGGGCCACGCCCATGTCGGAGGGGTGGACTGCCACGCAGTGCTCGGAGGCGCCCAGGATCGCGTGGTTGTGGTGCTCGCCCTCGACCGCGGGGCAGCCGCTGCCGGGGACGCGCTTGTTGCACGCCCGGGTGACGTCGGTGAAGTAGCCGCAGCGGGTGCGCTGGAGGAGGTTGCCACCGACGGTGGCCATGTTGCGCAGCTGTCCCGAGGCGCCGGCCAGCACCGCCTGTGTCAGAGCCGGATAGCGGCGGCGCACCTCGGGGTGGGCGGCCAGGTCGCTGTTGGTGACCGTGGCACCGATGCGCAGTCCTCCGTCCTCGGTCTCCTCGATGCCGTCGAGGGGGAGTTCGCGCACGTCGACGAGGCGGGTGGGACGCTCGATGCCGGTCTTCATCAGGTCGACGAGGTTGGTGCCGCCACCGAGGAATCGGGCGTCCGGGTCGGCGTCGAGCAGTGCGACGGCGCCGGCGATGTCCTGGGCCCTCTCGTAACCGAACTCCCTCATGCCACGGCCTCCTTGTTCTCCGCGGCCGACGCGCCGGCGTCGGGTCGCACGGTCGCGGCGGCCCGGGCGACCGCTTGGGCGATCGACGCGTACGCGCCGCAGCGGCACAGGTTGCCGCTCATCCGTTCCTTGATCTCCTCGGGCGTGAGCGGCGGCGGGCCCGCTTCGGGGCGCACGTCATCGGTCACGGCGCTCGGCCAGCCTGCCGCGTGCTCCTCGATCAGGGCGACGGCGGAACAGATCTGACCGGGGGTGCAGTAGCCGCACTGGTAGCCGTCGAGGTCGAGGAAGGCCTGCTGCACCGGATGCAGGTGCTCACCTTCGGCCATGCCCTCGATGGTGGTGATCTCACGCCCCTCGGCCGCCACCGCCAGCTGGAGGCACGCCACGGCCCGGCGGCCGTCGAGGAGCACCGTACAGGCACCGCACTGCCCCTGGTCACAGCCCTTTTTGGTGCCGGTCAGATCGAGCCGCTCGCGCAGCGCGTCGAGCAGCGTGGTGCGGTGGTCGACGGTCAGCGCATGCTTCTCGCCGTTGATGTTCAACGTGATCGGGCTGTATGTCGACGAGGTGGCTGGGTCCATGATCAGCTTCTTTCGCATGTGCGGCGGAAACACGTCGAGAGAGTCGGGCATCGCCCTGACGGATGACCGATGACGGATCAGGAAAACGGGGCGATGCGGGGCAAGGAGTCCGGAAGCAGGAAGAGGGGCACTGTACGTGGCGAAAAAGCACTGGCTACCGCTAGAGTGGACATCAAGCGGACAGCTGTCCGCTATCGAAAAATCTACCGGACAGCTGTCCGCTTAGCAAGGCCGGGTCGGCGACGCACCCGAACGGAGGACCAGTGCAGCAGAAGAAGCACACGCCTCTGCGCTCGGACGCGCAGCGCAACCGCGAGACCATCCTGGAAGTGGCGGTGGCCGAGCTGACCCGGTGCGCGGACGCCCCGCTCAGCCTGATCGCGAGGAAGGCGGGCGTGGGGCAGGGGACGTTCTACCGCAACTTCCCCAACCGCGAGGCACTCGTCCTGGAGATCTACCGCCACGAGATGCAGCAGGTCTCCGAGAGCGCCGCCGAGCTGCTGGAGTGCCGGCCCCCCGACCGGGCACTGCGGGAGTGGATGGACCGACTGGCCCGGTTCGCGATGACCAAGGCCGGGCTCGCGGACGCCATCCGCCAGGCCACCAGCGGACCCGGCAGCCCGTCGAAACCGGGACACACCTCCCTGTCCACCGCGGCCGATCTCCTGCTCCGTGCCGCGGAGGAGGCCGGCACCATCCGGCCCGGCGTCAGCGCCGACGACTTCGTCCTCGCCATCGCCGGCATCTGGCAGCTCGACCCGCACGGCGACTGGCAGGCCCGCGCGAGCCGCCTCCTCGACCTCGTCATGGACGGCCTGCGCGTCGGTGCGCCCGGCACCTGAGAAGCCCGCCCGCGATCCCCCCTGCCCCACCGCGCCCTCCCCCGCCGGCCGTCGCCTCTCCCACGCTCCCTTTCATGTCACCCCATTTCGCCCCGAGGGGTCCTCGCGCCCCGCGCGTAAACACAAGTGACGCTGCCACGACAGCGACACCGTGAACCGTCGCCGCCGGCAGCGCCCGCGAACCAAGGAGCAGGGGACGACATGAGATTCCTGGACCGTGAACGCGCGGCCCTCACCAAACTGCTGCCGGGGCTCGACGACAGCCTGCGCGCCGTGCCGTTGATGACCCTCGAACGGCCCGGCAGCCCGGGCATCGGGCTCTTCCGCGACAGCGGCGGACCGGGGCTGCTCGCCCCGGCGTCGCTCCAGGGACGGGGGGCCTCCGCCTTGGACGCCGTACGGGTGCAGCGCGCCCTCGGCAGCCGCTCGCCCTCACTCGCCGTGGCGACGACCATGCACCACTTCTCGATGGCGACCCTGGTGGGCCTGAGCAACGCCGGTGAGGGCCTGGAGTGGATGCTGGTCCAGGCCGTCGCCACGGAGAACCAGCTGATGGCCTCCGGGTTCGCCGAGGGACGCAGCGGCGCCGGCATCCTGTCGCCGTCGATGTCCGCCACCGCGACCCCACAGGGGCTGCGGATCACGGGCGTGAAGCGGCCGTGCAGCCTGGCCCGCTCCATGGACCTGCTGACCGCCAGCGTGCTGGTGCCCCGCGAGGACGGGGAAGGGGAGGAGCTGGCCGTGGCCCTGGTCCCCGCCGCCAGCGAGGGCCTGAGTGTCAGCGGCTTCTGGTCCAGCGGCTTCCTGGCCGGGGCGGAGAGCGACCAGGTGACCTTGGACGGGGTGCTGGTGCCGACGGACCTCATGGTGCGCACCGCGTGCCCGCCCGGCGCCCGGCTGGACGAGGTGCAGACGATCGGCCTGGTCTGGTTCGAGCTGCTGATGACCGGCAGCTACCTCGGTGCGGCCAGCGGCCTGGTGGAACGGGTGCTGCTGAACGACCGGGTGCCCGAGAGCGAACGGGTCGCCCTGCTGATCAGTACCGAGAGCGCCGCCGCGGCGGTGGAGGGACTCGCGCGCCGCGTGGACGAGAGCACCCCCGACGAGTCCACGCTGGCCGAATCGCTCTACGTCCGCTACGGCGTCCAGGACGCCCTGTCCCGCATCGTCCCGCGCGCGGTGGAACTCCTCGGGGGCCTCAACTTCATGACGTCCGACGAGGTCGGCTACCTCGCCGCCTGTACCAACGGTCTCGCCCTCCACCCGCCGTCCCGGTCGCGGATGACCGGACCCCTGGCCGCGTACCTGTCCGACGGGACGCTGACCGTGGCCTGAGCCCTCACTACGCCAGGCCCGGCCACCGACTGCCCACCACCTGGCCACCGCACCGCCCTGCTGTGCTCTGCCACCGCCCGGCCGGTGCCCCGGCCTGCCTTGCCGCTGCTTCTCCACCGCTCTGCCGCCGCTCTTCCGTTCCTTGTGCCGCCGACCTGTCACGGCCCGGCCCGGACCGCGGTCCTCCGCCACCGTCCTGCCTCCGACCGAGGGGATCTTCCGCATGCCTCATCTACCGCCGACCCGACGCCCGGTGCTCCTGCTGACCGGGGGCTCCGGCGTCCTGGGCCGGGCACTCATCGAGGAGCTGTCGCCCGGGTTCCGGATCATCTGCCTGCGCCACCGCACGCCCGTGGACGACCCCCGGGTCGAAGAGGTCCGCGCCGATCTGCTGGAGCCGGGCCTCGGCCTCTCCCGCGCCGAGTTCGCGCGCCTCGCCGCCGACGTGGACGTCGTCGTGCACTCCGCCGCGGCCACCAACTGGAAGGCCGAACCCGAGGCGATCTGGCGGGCCAACCTCGACGGCACCGCCACCATGCTCGATCTGGCCGCCCGTGCCCAGGCACCCTTGCACCACATCAGCACCGCCTTCGTGGCCAACCCGCTGGCCGCCGAGGAGCAGCGGCGCTTCCCCGGCGCCGCCGCCTACCTGGCCTCCAAGACGGCGGCCGAGCAGGCGGTGCGCGAGGCGCCGGTGCCGACGACGATCCTGCGCCCCTCGGTGGTGATGGGCGACTCCGTCACCGGGCGGATCGCGGGAGCCCAGGGGCTGACCCGGGCCCTGGGCGCCATCGTGAAGGGCCAGGTCCCGGTGCTGCCCGGAGAACCCGGGGCACGCATCGACATGGTGCCCCAGGACCTCGTCGCCCGCGCCATCGGCGACCTGCTGCGCGGCGGCGTCACCCAGGGCGAGTACTGGCTGACGGCCGGCGCGGAGGCGCTCCTGCAATGCGAAGTCGTCGACGTCTGCCTGGAGTTCGCCGACCGCTACGGGCCCCGCCCGCACCCCCCGCGGCTCATCCCGGTGGAGTCGGTGCACCGGCTCCTGCTCCCGCTCATCGAAGGCCCGACCTTCCCCGAGTCTCTGCGGCGCCGCTTCCAGACGTACGCGGAGCTGCTGCTGGTCTTCCAGCGCGCCCTGCCCTTCGACTCCTCGCTGGGCTCCCCGCACTGCGGCACCGCCGTCACCAAGGACGACCTGCGCCGGGCGCTGCTGAGCAACCTGACCGCCTGGGCGGCCGGTCCCGCGGGCCCGCGGCGGCAGCGGCGGACCCGGCCCGCTCTCCAGGAGGGTTCGGCACCCAGGGAGCTGGCGTCATGACGGCGCTCCCCACCGCCGTAGCGGCCCCTCGCCCGGAAGACCCGCAGGACCCGGCAGAGCCGCAGCACCCGGCAGAGCCGGCGGTCCGGGAAGAAGCGCAGGCACGCGAAGAAGCGGAAGTACCCCCGACCGTCGAAGCCCGCGAAGCGCCGGGGCAGCCGTCGGCGGAGCCGCGCGCGGACCTCCCCGTCGACGAAGCGCACACCGCCCGCCTCTACCGGGAGCACCTGGCCGCCGGCCGCGCGGTGCTGGGCGAGGTGCTGGGCGGCATGGTGGAGACGGCGTCCGAGGGCGCCTGGGTGCACACCGCGGACGGCCGCCGCTATCTGGACTTCGGCGGGTACGGCGTCTTCATCCTCGGCCACCGGCACCCCGCGGTGACCGCCGCCGTGCACCGGCAGATCGACGCCCATCCACTGGCCACCCGGGTGTTCCTGGAGCCGGTCGCCGCCCGCGCCGCCGCCGCGCTGGCCGCGCACACACCCCTCGGCCTGGACCGGGTGCACTTCGTCAACTCCGGCGCCGAGGCCACCGAGGCCGGTCTCAAGCTGGCCCGCGCCCACGGGCACACCGCGCTGGTCAGCACCGTCGGCGGCTACCACGGCAAGACCCTCGGCGCACTCAGCGCGACCGCCAACCCCACCTACCAGGATCCGTTCCGCCCGCTGCTGCCGGACAGTTCGGCGGTGCCGTACGGGGACCGGGAGGCCCTGGCGGCCGTGCTCGCCCGCTTCGGCGAACGGGCCTGTGTGATCGTCGAGCCGGTGCAGGGCGAGGGCGGCGTCCGCATCCCGCCGCCCGGCTACCTGGCCGACGTGGGACGGATGTGCAACATGCACGGCGCCTTCCTGATCGTCGACGAGATCCAGACGGGTCTCGGGCGGCTGGGTTCGTGGTGGGGCGTGGACACCGAGCACGTCCGCCCCGACGTGCTGCTCGTCGGCAAGGGCCTGAGCGGCGGGGTGGTGCCGGTCGCCGCCATGGTGGCCACCGACGAGGCCTACGCCCCCTTCTCGCGCGACCCCTACCTGCACACCTCCACCTTCGCGGCCTCGCCGCTCGCCTGCGCGGCCGCGCTGGCCGCCGTGGAGACGATGGAACGCGAGGACGTTCCCGGGCGGGCCCGCGCGCTCGGGCTCAGGCTGCTGCACGGTGCGCGCACCGCCTGTACGCCGTTCACGGGCGGTCTCGTCCGTGACGTGCGCGGGCGCGGCCTGCTGGTCGGGCTGGAGTTCGCCGCGGAGCAGGCCGTGGGCGAGCTGATCCTCGAACTGGTCGGGCGCGGCGTCCTGGTGAACCACTCCCTCAACGCGGGCCGTGTGCTGCGTCTGACCCCGCCGGCGGTCGTCACCGACGAGGAGCTGCGGCTCTTCCTCACCGCCCTGAGCGAGGCGCTGCACGCGGTGGCGGCCCGGCTCGGCTGAACGCCGCCCCTCCCGCTCTGGCTCCTCCCCTTCTCTGACCTCCGGTCTCCCCTCTCCTCTCTGCCGTCTCCTCTCTGCCGTCTCCTCTCTGCCGTCTCCTCTCTGCCGTCTCCTCTCTGCCGTCTCCTCTCTCCCGTCTCCTCTCTCCCGAAGCCATGAAAGCTACGAAAGTCACGAAAGGTATCCCCATGCGTCGTGTGACCGTACGGATGAACGCCCAGGACGTGAGCCCCGAAGCCGCCTACGAGCGGATCCGCGACTTCCGTCGCTACCCGGACGTCACCGAGACCGTGCGCGAGGTGGTGGTGCATCCGCCCGGCGCCGACGGCACGGTGGTGTCGGACTGGACCGTGCGCTTCCGCAACGGCCTGATGCGGTGGTCGGAGCGGGACTCGTTCCATCCGGAACGCCTGACCCTCGGCTTCACCCAACTGCGCGGCGACTTCGAGGTCTTCGAGGGCACCTGGCGGTGCGCGCCGGCCGGCTCGGGCACCGTCGTGACCTTCGATGCCGGGTTCGACCTGGGCATTCCCACACTGGCCGACATGCTGGACCCGGTCGCCGAGTCGACCCTGCGCACCAACATCGAGCGCATCCTGGGCGGACTGCTCGGCTCCGTCACCTCGGCACCCGCGGTCCCGCTGCCACGGACGGCGGCCCCCGTCCGTGGCTGAACTCGCCCTGGCCCCGCCCACCCCGGGAGCATCGCCCACCGCGAGCTGGGACACCCTGCGCGACGAACCCGGTCCCGACGCCCTGCGCTGCCTCGGCCTCTACACCAGGCTGGCCGCCGGGGTCACCGTGGTCACCGCGCTCGACGCCGCCGGCCGGCCGGCCGGGATGACCGTCTCGGCCCTCACCTCCGTCTCGGCCCGGCCCCCGCTGCTGCTCGCCTGCCTGCGCAGCGGCTCACAGACATTGACCGCCCTCAAGGAGCGCGGCGAGTTCGCCGTCAGCTTCCTCACCGACCGGCAGCGCGGGGTGGCGGAGCGCTTCGCCGACCCCGCCCTGTCCCCCACCGCGCGGTTCCGCGGGGTGCCGGTACGGCAGGTGCTCGGTGTGCCGGTGGTGTCCGAGGCGCTCGCCTGGTCGGTGTGTCTCGTGGAGGACGTACGCCGGTACGGCGACCACGACGCGGTCGTCGGCCGGGTGCGGGCCGTGGAGGCCGGTTCCGGCCGGCCGCTCTTGTGGCACGACCGGGCCTTCCACACACTCACCTCTCTGCCACGCTCCTCCCCACCTGTCCCGTCTCCACCGCTCCCCTCCCCACCGCTCCCCTCCCCACCACTCCTGTCTCCGCCATTGCCCTCTCTTCCACTCGCCTCTCTCCCACTTCGGGCCGAGGAAAGTTGACCGTTCTCCTCCGCAAGGACGCCCGGCCATCTGCTCCACCGGCCGGGCGTCCGCGTATCCGCTCACCCCCATGACCGACCTAGGAGGTCGTATGTCCCTGCCCCCACTCCCCCCACTCCCCCCACTCCCCGGCGTCAACGCCGACGACGCGCGGACCGAACTCACCCGCTCGCCCGAGCGGCTCTCCGGCAACGCCACCGCCGCGGGCCACGGAGTCGCCGCTGCCTTCGACACAGCGGCCGCCACCGACGACTGGGGCCGCCCCCCGGACGCCCAGCGCCCGTGCCCCGTCGTTCTCGTGCACGGCACGCTGGGCGACCGGCAGTACGTCTGGCGGGAGGCCGTGCCGGCGCTCAAGGCCGCCGGGCACCGGGTCTTCCGGCTGAACTACGGAGAACTGCCGACCCTGCCCAGGCTGTACGGCCTCGCCGACATCCGCCTGTCCACCCGCGAGCTGGCCGCGTTCGTCGACCGGGTGCTCGCCGACACCGGCGCGGCCCAGGTGGACCTCGTCGGCCACTCGCAGGGCGGGATGATCCCGCTCTACTACCTGAAGTCCCTCGGCGGCGCGGGCAAGGTGCGCCGGGTGGTGGGCATCGCGCCCAGCAGTCACGGGGTCACCGTCGAGGGCCTGACGGCCCTGGTGCGCCAGGCGGTCGGCGTGCGCGACATCGTCGAGGAGGAGCTGCTGTTCCGGGTCAGCCCGGCGTTCGTCCAGTTGCTGCACGACTCGGAGTTCGTGCGCGAGCTGACGTCGTCCGGCGACACCGTCGCCGGGGTGCGGTACACCGTGATCTGGTCCACGCGGGACGAGGTGGTCCAGCCGCCCACGTCCCAGCGGCTCACACCCAGCGAGCCGGACCACGAGGTCACCAACCTGTGCCTGCAGGAACTCTCCCCGGACAGCCGTACCACGCACATGGCGATGCCGTACGACCCCGTGGTGCTGCGGGAGATGCTCCGCGCTCTGGACGGCTGAGCGGTCCGGAGCACGAAGAAGTGGGGTGAGGCCCCCACGGGTCTCACCCCACTTCCCTGTGTCCAGGGGTTCAGTACGCGGTGCACCGGCCCTTCTCGCCGTTCCAGAAGCACACCTGGCCGACCACGTCGAACCCGGCGACCCCGTTGGGGTCGATCTTGTCGAAGCGGGGCACGGGGATCTGCAGGCCGTTGATCCCGTCGCCGGCCAGCGGGCCGCTGGTCACCGTGCGGTCGGGCACCGGACTGCCCTTCTTCAGCTCGCCCTTGAAGTAGAGGGAGCCCTCCTCACCGGTGTTCCAGGTGCCGCGGCCGGTGCCCTCCACGGAGAACGTCGGCACCGGCACGGCACCGAACCGGCCCGTGCCGAAGACGTGGAAGACGATGTCGGTCAGCTCGGGGGCGGCGCCGTCGGGCGAGCGGCAGTCGCGGTAGCCGATGTGCCCGGTCACCTGCGCCTCCCGCGTGAGCAGGCCGAGCGGCGGGCTGAAGTTCACTTCGGCGTCGAGACGGCAGACGAGGTCGGGGACGGGGCCCGGGTCCGCTGCCGCGGTGGGGGCGGCGGCCCGTGCCGGGGCGGCGGCCGGAGCGGCGACGGCGGCCGGGGCGAGGAGGCCCAGGCCGGCGAGCAGGGCGGCGGGCAGGAGCGCTCTGCGCAGCCTGGGCCGGTGTGCCGAGGGTGTGGTGGTGGCGGTCCGAGTGGTCTTCATCCGCTGGTTCCTCTCTTGCGGTGTGTGTACGGCGTGCGTACGGGCCGGGGACGCGTACGCGGGTGGGGTGTCAGGCGGTGACGGTGCCGGAGCGCAGGACCTCGCTCGCGGAACCCAGGTGGCGTGAGAGGTCCCGGTAGGACTCCAGGACCCCGGTCTCGGTGTAGGCGATGCCGCGCTCGGCGCAGAACTGCTTGACGAGGGGGTAGGCGTGCCGCAGGGCGGAGCGCGGCATGCCCGGGAAGAGGTGGTGCTCGATCTGGTAGTTGAGACCGCCGTAGAAGAAGTCGCCGATCAGGCCGGTGGGCAGGGTGCGGGAGGTGAGCACCTGGCGCTCCAGCCAGCTCCACTCGCCGCCGGTGCGGGTGGGCAGCCCCTTGTGGTTGACGGCGAAGGCGAGGCCGAGCAGGTAGCCGAGCAGGACCTGGTGCACGGCGAGGAAGAGCAGGGCGCTCGGCCAGGGCAGCAGCCAGAACAGCGCACCGAAGAAGAGCACCGCGTGCAGGGCCATCAGGCCGCCCTCCAGCCAGGGCCTGCGCACCGCGCGCCGGCGCAGGGCGATGACCCCGGCAATGCGCAGCACCACCGACTCCAGGCCGAGCAGCGGGAAGAAGAGGTAGCGCTGGTTGGCGGCGAGAAAGCGCGCGAACCCGGTGCGCTGCTGGGCCTGTTCGGGCGCGAAGATGGCGACCCGGCGCAGGATGTCGGGGTCCAGCTCCAGGTGGTTGGGGTGGTTGTGGTGCCTGTTGTGGTGCTGCACCCACCAGCCGAAGCACACGCCGAGCATGAGGTTGCCGTGGATCAGGCCGAGCGCGCGGATGGTCTTCTGGGAGCGGCTGATCTGCCGGTGGCCTGCGTCGTGCAGCAGGAAGGCGAGCTGTTCGTGCCAGACCGCCAGCCAGATTGCGGCCAGGGCGGCCCGCCACCAACTGCCGTCGCTCAGCGCGAGCGCCGCCCAGCCTGCGGCGTTCATCAGCCACACCGTGACGATGGCGGCCGCGTACTGCCCCTTGCGGGGGCTCATCAGTCCGGCTGCCGTGACGCGCCGGGTCAGTTCGCGGAAGTCCTCCTCCGCCGCGCCCGGTTCACGCGGTGCGGAGTCGACTGCCGGGATGTCGGTCATGGGGGTGCCACCAGCCCTTTCGTTCTCGGTGTCGTGCAGGATGCGGGGGCCTCCTCACGGCGCGAGCCCCATGTCGGCGAGGCGTGCCCGCTGGGTGGTCTCGGCCCACTCGGCGGCGGTCACCATCCGTTCCTCGGCGGTGGTGTCGGCCAGCCGGCGGCCCGGCCACACCTCGTAGTCACCGGCGATGTCCCGGTGCTGTTCGAGGCCCTGCTGGTAGAGCTGCTCGCGCCGCAGGGTCAGTTCGCGCACGGGCAGCCCGGACCACAGCCCGGTGCCGCGGGCGATGAGGTCGCCGATCCGTTCCCGCTCCTCGGGGTGCCGTTCCAGGTGCCGCCGGACGATGGTGGTGCCCACCGACAGGTGGCGGATCTCGTCGATGCCGGCGGCCCGTTCGATCTGGGCGGCGGCGGGGTCGAAGGGCCGCCACTTGCGTTCGCTGAGTTCCGCGGTGGGCGCGAGGACACCCTCCACCAGGACGGTCAGGGTGATGACACCGCCGATGTAGTCCCGCTGGTCGCGCAGGACTTCGAGGCCGAACTCCTCCAGCGGAGCGAGGACCGCGTCCCGGTCGGCGCCGGCGAGTTCCTCCATGGTGGCTTCGAGGTCGCTCTCCTCGACGCCGAGTTCCAGGAGGTGGCCGCGGAAGGCGTAGGCGTGCCGGGCCTCGTCCATCAGCTGGGTGGTGTAGAAGTCCATCCCGCTGAGGTCGGGGGCGTGGGCGACCAGGTAGGAGATGGCGCGGGCCGCCTTCTCCTCGGCCATGGAGCGGAAGGCCAGTTCCTGCATCACGGCCTGCCGCAGCGGTCCTTCGCACAGCATGTGCTCGGGCACGGTGATGTCAGGGGTGCGGCCCATCGGGTCCCCTGCGAGGGTGCCGTCGGGGACTGCGCGGAACCAGTAGCCGAGGTCGCAGCCCTCCGGGGTCAGGTCGGCGTGCAGCGCGCCGTCGAGGAGGCTGGGGGCGCGGTGCCGGTCGGCCTCCGCGGGGATCGCGGTGGTGCGGGCCGGGCCGTGGGCGACGGATGTGGTCATTTCTGCCTTTCTGCTCATGCTCGGTCGTGCCTGTTGCCGAGGGATGTGCCGGTCGTGGCTGTCGGCGGGGCGTGCTTCGGTCGTGCCGGTCGGCGAGGACGTGCGGCGGTCGCGTCTGTCCGGCGAGGGGCGTGCTTCGGCCACGCCGCTCGGCAAGGGGTGCTTCGGTCGCGCCGGGCGGTGAGGGTGTGCCGGGCGGTGAGGGTGTGCCGGGCGGGGGTCACACGGCCTTGGTCAGCCGCATCAGCCGCCACACGGCGCCGGGGGTGACCCCGCCCTGGAAGGCCAGGTACTCGGGTTCGATCAGCTGCGGGCGCCACTTGAGCTTGAACGACTCCTGGGTGGCCGCAGGGTAGATGGCCTGCCCCTTGGCGGCGAGGAGTTCCAGGGAGCGCCGCAGCACGCCGCTGGTGGGCCCGAAGGCGCACGCGTCCGGCCGGAGCTGGACGAACGGGGTGAAGCCGAGGTGGAGCCAGGCGCACTCCTCGTCCTGGAAGCGGCGCAAGGCGGTGGCGAAGACCATCTCGACCGTCCCGGGCGGGGCGTCCGGGAGCCGCCGCGTCAGGTCGTAGAGCCAGCCGCCGCGCTCGCCGAAGACGGGCGAGTACGACACGTAGGCGACCGTCCGTCCCGCGTGGCGGGCGGTGAACAGCCGCCGGTGCGGTGCGCCGGGACCGCCGCGCTCGCCGATGAGGAAGTCCAGCTCCTTCACGTGGCGGCCCTTGTCGCGCAGCCAGGCCCGGTCGACCGCGTCGAGGACCGCGGTGACCTCCGGGTCGGCGCGCTCGCCGGCGGTCACCTCGGTGACGGTGACGCCTTCGCGGCGGGCCCGGTTGACCATGTTGCGCACCTTCACCATGCGCTGTCCGCCGAGGCTGTATCCGTCGAGGTGGATGCTGAAGGAGGCGCCGAACTGGTTGACGGTGAACCCGTGCCGGGCGTGGAGTTCGGCGGCCGGTCGCGGGAGCTGGACGGCGGTGACCCGGCGGCCCTCGCTCCCGGCCCGCTCCAGCAGGGCGGTCAGCAGCCGGTCCCGGTCGTCGGCGGCGCAGACCGGGCCGCCCAGCGGGAACAGGTGCCGCCGGCCGCCTTCCCGGTAGGGGACGAAGCCGTCGACGCCGGCCGTGCGGAAGCGGCGGTTGCCCGCGTTCAGGGCGAGGAAGGCGCTGCTGTGACCGGCGTGGCGGCGCAGCATGCCGTAGGCCTCGTCGTCGGCGAGGGACTGCGGCGGTTGCGGTCGCGGGGACGGCTGCCGGGCCTGCCGGGTGCTCATCGGGTGGCCGCCTGGTGCCAGGGCACGGACGCGAAGTCGCGCAGCGCGGACTGCACCGAGGGGTGCGGGCGGGGTTCGAAGGACACGGTGAAGGACTTGACGAAGTTGCCGAACAGGGCGCGGTCGCCGAACAGGTGGATCGGCAGGACGAGCAGCGCCCATTCCCAGCCGTGCGCCAGCACCCAGGCGCCGAGGACCGCGCCCTGCACGCTCAGGCTGTGCATGGTGTTGTACAGGACGTAGTAGACGCGGGAGATCCGCCGGTCGGGGCTGCGGTGGTAGGCGACGGCGCCCGGCAGGTAGCCGATCAGGTCGACGTAGAGGAAGAGCACGGCGGCGACCCACCAGCGGACCTCGGCGAGGTGGGCCAGGAAGAACCCGGCGGCCACGAGGAGTCCGAGCAGGTACTCCAGGCGCAGCAGCCGGTAGGTGGTCGGTGTCTGGCAGAGGTTGTGACCGTCCATCGCACTCACCGCCCGCCGGCGGGCCGGGTGGCGGTCACCAGGAGCATGCTCTGCTTCTCCAGGCCCGGGTGAGCGGCCAGGTGGGGTGCGAAGCGTTCGAGGGCGTACGGCAGGGAGAGCAGGTCGGCCACCTGGGCGTCCCAGCCGCGCTCGCCCCACCAGTGCTCGGCGTCCGCGAGGTGCCACACCCACGGTGTGCCCGAGCCGGACAGGGCCTCCAGCCAGGGCCGGACGAAGGGCGAGTCGGCGGCGTCGGCGTTCAGGCACTCCGCGCCGAGCGAACTGCCGGGCGCGGACAGCTCGCCGACGGTGGCGACCAGGCGGTCCACGGCCTCGGGCGCCAGGTAGAAGAGAAGCCCCTCGCACAGCCACGCGGTGGGCCGCTCGGGGTCGAACCCGGCGGCCAGCAGCGCGCCGGACCAGTCGGCGAGGAGGTCGGCGGGGACGGGGACACGCCGGGCGACGGCCGGCGTGTGCGCGGCGACGATGCGTTCCTTGAAGGCGTGCACGGCCGGCAGGTCGACCTCGAAGAGGTCGACCGAAGCGGGCCAGTCGAGCCGGTGGGCGCGGGTGTCGAGCCCGGCGCCCAGCAGGACCACCTGCGGGCAGCCGGCGCGGGTGGTGGCGAGGAGGTGGTCGTCGAAGAACCGGGTGCGCACGGCCAGCCAGTCCGGGAGCACCTGCTGGAGCAGCCCGCTGCCGGGCGGGGTGCCCACCTCACGGGCACGGGTGAGGAACTCGGCGGCCAGCGGGTCGTCGAAGAGGGCGTCGGCGCGGGCGGACTCCTGGGCACGCATCCGCACGGTCCACAGGGCCGTTCCGGAGACGCCGTCCAGCCTGGCGGAGGCGGACTCCGTCTCGTGGGGGGTGTCGTCGTGCGGCAGCAGCATGGGCATCGGTCGAGATCCTTCGTCGGAGGGTGCGCACACGGATGGTTCGCCGGGACGTGCGGCGGCGCCGGGGCACCGGCCGTCCGGGCGCCCGGCCCGCCGGGCCGGTTCGGCAGGCGAGGTCGGGGGCGACCGGCGAACGGCCCGGCAGACGCTCGGGTCGGCGGGGTGTGCGGCGTCGGTCGGCTTGGTGGGGCGGCGGGTCAGTGGGTCGGCGGTGAGTGGGCCGGCAGCGCTGCGGGTCGGCGGAGCGGGATGGCGGCGCGGCTCAGCGCGGTGCGCGGCGGCGGTCGAGCAGGAGGGCCGCCGCGCCCAGGGCCATCAGGCCGCGCGAGGGCGACCAGGGGCGCTGGCCGCCCAGGGAGGAGGGCGTGTACGGCTCGTTGACCTGCAGGGCGAAGCGGCGGTTGGCGGCGTCCGCGAGCACCCCGCGCCACTGCTCGGGGCCCGAGGTCACGGCGGTGAGCAGGTCCATGGTGTTGCGGGCGACCTGGTCGAGGGAGAAGTACTCGCGCAGCAGGGAGACGATGATGCCGCGCACCTCGGACTTGAAGACCTCGGCGAGGGCGATGTCCGGCGCCAGGCAGCGCACCGAGCCTTCGAGGTTGGCGAAGGACTTGCCCAGCAGCGAGATGGACGGCGCGGAGCCGATGCCGCGTCGTGTGGCCTTCTCCAGCACGGTGGTCAGGGACACCCCGAAGTTGATGTCCTCCAGGGACGCCGTGGCCACCTTGGGTACCAGTGCCGCCATGTCGGAGGCGAAGGCCGGCAGGTTGGACCAGGCCGTGACGCGGCCCATGTCGGCCCAGGCCCAGGCCAGTCCGTGCCCGTCGTTCTGGGCGATGGACATCAGCAGCGGCAGCAGACGCAGGCTGGTGCGCCGGTCGAGCCGGCCGACCATGCCCCAGTCGATGAGGGTGGCCGGACCGCCCGGCCGGGCGAACACGTTGCCCGCGTGCGGGTCGGCGTGGAACATCCGGTCGACGAAGTAGCCGCGGTACATGAACCGCAGCAGGTCCTTGCCCATGTCCATGCGTTCGCGGTCGCTGAACGCGCGCCGGTCGGCGTGGCGGACGGAGGTGCCCGGCGCGAGCGACTGCACCAGCACCTTGGGCGTGGCGTGGACGACGCGGGGCACCTCCAGGGTCGGGTAGCGGCGGATGTTCTCGCGCGCCTCGTCCATGTTGCGGGCCTCGCCGGTGAAGTCCAGCTCGGGCTCCATGGCGTCGAAGATGGAGTCGAGCATCGCCTCCACGTCGATGACCTCGTTGAAGCGGGGCGCGGTGCGCGCCAGGATCCGGGACGCTTTGCGCATCAGCGCCATGTCGGCGCGTACGGTGTCGCGGATGCCGGGGCGCTGCACCTTGACGACGGCCGGCCGCCCGCCGGGCAGTTGCACCCGGTACACCTGGGCCAGCGAGGCGGCGCCGAGCGGGCGGGTGGTGTCGACGTCGTCGAAGCAGAGTTTCCAGTCCGGGCCCAGCTCCGCTTCGAGGACGGGCTCGAAGACGGAGAACGGCTGGACGTCGACCTGGTCGTGGAGGTTCTGGAGTTCGGCGATCATGGCGGGGGGCACCATGTCGGGCCGCGTGGACAGGATCTGCCCGAGCTTGACGTAGAAGGGGCCGAGACTCTCCAGGGCCTGGCGGACCGCTCGCGCACGGCGGGCCCCCTCCCCCTCGGAGGACGTCCCCACGGGCGGGGACTCCCGGCCGAACTGCCGCCTGGTCCGGGCCAGTTGGCCGACCTCGTCGGTGACGAGGCTTCCCAGCACCTTCACCACCAGCCGGAGCCGGCTGCCGAGCGGGGCACTCATGTGCCACATCCTCCTGATGTCTGACGGACGTCCCGGCGGATGTCCGGGACGTCCCGGCGGATGTCCGGGACGTCCCGGACGGATCGCGTCGGTCCTGTGAGGGGTCACCGGGCGGGAGGGGGCTTCCGCCCGGTGAGCACGGGAGCCGGGACGGGCTCAGGTGGCCTTGCGGGCGGCCGGCGTGCTCACGCCGGCGAGCGGTCCCGCGACCTTCTGGACGTTCTCCAGCACGCTCGCCAGATTGCCGACGAGTTCGGTGAGCTGGGCGAGCTGGGCGGGCAGCGCGGCCAGCCCCTCGGCCATGCCCGCCGCACCGGACACGGCCGAGGCCGCGCCGCCCGCGACCTGGCCGAGCGCACCGAGCGGGTTACCGCCGCCCGCGAGCGCACCGAGCGGGTTGCCGCCGCCGGTGAGGGCGCCCAGGGGGTTGGCGGCGCCCGCCACGCCGGTCAGCGCGGCCAGCGGATTGGCGCCCCCGCCGCCGAGCGCCGCGAGCGGGTTGCCCGCGGCGCCCGTCAGCGCGGCGAGCGGGTTGCCGCCGGCCGCGGCGTTGGCGGCACTGGCCAGCGCCGCGACGGGGTTGGCGACCCCGCCGAGGGCGGAGAGCGCGCTGACGGTCCGGAGCACGTCACCGGGGAGGCCGGTGAGCGCCTGGTACGGGTTGACCGGGCCGAGCCAGTCGAGGGCGCTGCGGTCGTCGTCCTTCCGGTCGAGGATCTCGTCGAAGGCCTTCTTCGTGCTGTCGGCGATGTCCCCGATCAGGTCCTTGATGGTGTCCTGCGTGTTGTTCTTCGCCACGGCCACTTCCCTTTCATGTGCCTCACGGAGCCCAGAGGAACAGTCCCCCGAAATCCGGAGTTGATTTTTCATGGAGCCCGATCGATGAGCCCCGAAATACGATCCCTCAACCAGAGGGATTATTCTCGTGAATTCCACCGGCCGCCGCACTCACGGAACTCGCGAAATCCACGGAACGTGTCGCCGATCGCACGCGATCATTTATGGTTCAGGCCATTGCACCGTCCAGCGCGCGGGCGCACACCAGGCGCAGCCGGGCCCGCCCCCGGGTGAAGGCTCCCTCTGCGGCCTTCACCGAGATCTGGTGCATCCGCGCGAATTCAAGCGTGGAGATCCCCTGGGCGCGGGCCAGCACCACCTGGCGCTCCCGGCCGCGCAGCAGGTCGACCTGCCCGAGCAGCCAGCGCCCGAAGTCCTGGTCGCAGACCCCTTCGTCGGGCAGTTCGGGGGCGCGCGCATCAGCGGCACGCCGCAGCAGCCGACGACGTCGTTCCTGCTCACGGTAGTGATCGACACACAGGCGCAGGGCGACCGACGTCAGAAAGGGGCCGATCCGCTCCCGGTCCAGGTTTCCGTGCGCGGCGGCCCGGAGCATTGCCTCCTGTACGCAGTCCTCCGCGTCCTGGGCGTTCGGAAGTCGGCGGCGCACCAGCCGCATCAGGCGTTCGCGGTGGCCGGCAATGACATCCCAGGAGAATTCCCGCTGGAACTCTTTTGAACGATTGAACTCTTCAGAACAGTCCACGAAATCCCTCCGCCCGTCACCCGGGAAAGTGTCCTGCCCGGAACATCAGCAAACAGGGGATCTGGACGTCCACTCATCCGCGTGAAGGTCGCAAGAGGCGCGGTACCTCAGGTTCCGCTTCGTGCTAGCGTGCCATAAGAAAGAGGCCAGAGGGCTGCCTTCCGGAAGGCTCCCGGCGATGGATTCGCTCAGCGGAAACGTACCGCCAGGCGCGGAAACGTCCCAGCACTGGGTAAAGCGTGACAGGTTTCCGTGTCGGGTTTCCCGCGGGCACGGACAGCACCCCGTGCCCGGCCGGCGGATCGCGCGGGAGCGCCGCCGCTCGCCCGGCTGATACGTTCACGTAAACATGCGGTGCCGACCTGCCCCCACCGCACCGGTACGGGCTACGGGTGGCCGCGACGCGCCGCCCCGGCCAGCGCACGGATGAGGGAGACGGTGGAAGCAGCGGACAGCGCCTCGGCGCGCGGTGGGCGGCGCTCCCGGACCACGACGGCCGCGGGGCGCACCGCCGGACGCAGGCGGAGCGTGTCGATGGCGGACGTGGCACGTCTGGCCGGTGTCTCCTCGCAGACCGTCTCCCGTGTCTCCAACGGCTTCCCGGGGGTGAACGAGCAGACGCGGCAGCAGGTCCTCGCCGCCATGAAGGAACTCGGCTACCGGCCCAACAGCGCGGCCCGCGCCCTCAAGCGCGGCGAGTTCCGCACCATCGGCGTCATCACCTTCACCCTGTCCACCACGGGAAACATGCGCACGCTGGAGGCCATCGCCACCTCGGCCGCGCAGGAGGGGTACGCGGTCACCCTGCTCCCCGTCGCGGTGCCCACGCAGGACGAGGTCCGCGGCGCCTTCTCCCGGCTCGGTGAACTCGCCGTCGACGCAGCCATCGTGATCATGGAGGTGCACCTGCTCGACGCGGCCCGGCTCTCCCTGCCGCCCCACATCACCGTGGTCGTGGCGGACTCGGACGCGGGCGACAGGTACACCGTGGTCGACACCGACCAGACCGGCGGGACCCGGGACGCGGTGCGGCACCTGCTCGGCCTCGGACACCGCACGGTGTGGCACCTGGCCGGCCCCGAGGAGTCGTTCGCCGCGCAGCGCAGGGCCGACGCCTGGCGCGCGGCACTGACCGAGGAGGGGCGGGTGCCGCCGCCGGTGGTGCGCGGCGACTGGTCGGCGGACTCCGGCTACCGCGCGGGCCTCCACCTCGCCGGGCAGGAGGACTGCACGGCGGTGTTCGCGGCCAACGACCAGATGGCGCTGGGGCTGTTGCGGGCCCTGCACGAGCGGGGGCTCAGGGTGCCCGAGGACATCTCCGTCATCGGCTTCGACGACATTCCGGAGTCCGCGTCCTTCCTGCCCCCGCTCACCACCGTGCACCAGGACTTCGCCGAGGTGGGGCGCCTGTGCGTGGAAGGGGTCCTGCGCCAGGTCCGCGAGAGCGGGACGGAGCGCGGCACCACGCTCGTCCCCACCCGGCTGGTGGTCCGGCACAGCACGGCGGCGCCCCGCCCCCGCGGAAGCGGTGCCACGACGTGACCTCCGCGGACCGTCGATTGCTGGGCCCCGGAACCTGCGTGAGCACCCCGTCCGGCCATCCGGTCCGCGCGAGGTGACCACCCCCGCTGCCCGGCCGGATCTCCGGCCGCGGCAGGCCCTCGCGACCGAACGGGCCACCGGGGCGCAGCAGTTCACGTCTTCGGAGGTGCGGAGTTCCAGCACCGTACGGCGTCCTGCCGACCGGTGCGCGGCGCCTTGCCGGTCGGGCTCACCCAGTGTCGATCGACTCGATCCAGCGGTACCCCGGCGGGCGAGGCGGCACACCGCGAGACCGGCGCCACGGACGTGCGCCGCGGGCGTGGCAGCGTGCTGGGCGAGCGTGGGGCGGACGGGTCGTCGTTGCGCGAGGCTCGTCTGCCCTCGGCCTCGGCGGTCTGCGCCCCCTTGATGACGCGCGGCCCGTGGTGCTCCACCGAGGGCATGAGCGTGCCGCCCACGAAACGCGTCGCCCTCGGACCGCAGGCCCCGCGCACGCCCTCCCCCGGCAGGGCCGCCTGCGCCCGGCACGGCAGCGCGCTGCCGCCGCGCATGCGCCGGACCAGACCGTGACCGGCCGGCAGTGCGGCGCCTGCGCCCGCGGTCACCGTTGCTCCGCCGACTGCACCTGGGCCGCGCGAGCCGCACGATGCCGTGCTTGCGGACCGCGGCGAGGATCCGCTCCTGACGCTCGCCGACGGGTGGCGTCGCAGGTCCTTACCTTCCGCGCGCAGAGACGCGCAGTCGGGCGTCCCACAGGCCCGCGCCGTCCGCCCGCCCGCCCCGCGTCCGTCCCGGTCAGCCGAGGAAGCTCAGCCTCACCCGGCGGTCCGGGTTGTCCACATTGGTGTCCACCAGGCACACCGACTGCCAGGTGCCCAGTTCCATGCGTCCGCCGAGAACCGGGACGGTCGCGTGTGGCGGGACGAGGGCGGGCAGGACGTGGTCGCGGCCGTGACCGGGGCTGCCGTGGCGGTGCTGCCAGCGGTCGTCGGCGGGCAGCAGCGTGTGCAGGGCGGCCAGGAGGTCGTCGTCGCTGCCCGCGCCCGTCTCGATGATCGCGATACCGGCCGTGGCGTGCGGTACGAACAGGTTCAGCAGGCCGTCACGGCCGTCGGAGGCCTCCCGCAGGAAGGTCTCGCAGTCGCGGGTGAGGTCGACGATCCGCTCCCGTGAACCGGAGGCGACGTTCAGCACTCGGGTGGTGAAGGCGTGTGACATGCGCCCATCCTCGTCGATCCCGGGGAAGATCCGCGCCCCCCACTCGGTTGGTGCCTGCGTGAACAGCACACACGAGGTCGACGTGGTCGTCGTCGGTGCCGGTCAGGCCGGCCTGGCCGCCGCCCATCACCTGCGGCGCACCGGATTCGAGCCGGATCGCGACTTCGTCGTGCTCGACCACTCCCCCGGCCCGGGCGGCGCCTGGCAGTTCCGCTGGCCGTCACTGACGTACGGCAAGGTGCACGGGATGCACGCGCTGCCGGGGATGGAGCTGACGGGCGCCGACCCGGCGCGGCCGTCCGCGGACGTCATCGGCGAGTACTTCGCCGAGTACGAGCGCATGTTCGACCTGCGGGTGCGGCGGCCTGTGGACGTACGCGCCGTGCGCGAAGGCCCCGGTGGGCGGCTGCTGGTGGAGACCTCGAAGGACGTGTGGTCGACGCGCGCGCTGATCAGCGCGACCGGCACCTGGGACCGTCCGTTCTGGCCGCGCTACCCGGGTCAGGAGACCTTCCGCGGGCGGCAGTTGCACACCGCGCAGTACGCCGGTCCGCGGGAGTTCGCCGGGCAGCGGGTGATCGTGGTGGGCGGCGGCGCGTCCGGCACCCAGCACCTCATGGAACTCGCGCCGTACGCGGCCGCCACCACCTGGGTGACCAGGCGGCCGCCGGTCTTCCGCGAGGGGCCCTTCGACGAGTACGCGGGCCGTGCCGCGGTCGCGCTCGTCGAGGAACGGGTCCGCCGAGGACTGCCGCCCCGCAGCGTCGTCTCGGTCACGGGCCTCCCCCTGAACGACGCCGTGCGGCAGGCACTGCGCGACGGCGTCCTGGACCGCCGGCCCATGTTCGCCCGGATCACGCCCGACGGAGTGGAGTGGCGGGACGGGCAGCGCCTGGCGGCCGACGTCATCCTGTGGGCGACGGGGTTCCGGGCCGCACTGGACCACCTGGCGCCGCTGCGGCTGCGCGAGGCGGGCGGCGGCATCCGCGTGGAGGGGACCAGGACCGTCGCCGATCCGCGTGTCCACCTGGTCGGTTACGGTCCCTCGGCGAGCACGGTGGGGGCCAACCGGGCGGGGCGCGCGGCCGTCCGGGACATCCGGCGGCTGCTGGCCGGGGAGCCGGCCGTGGCCGCGTGAAGACGCGGCCGTCGTCGCGCAGGACACGACCGGCGCCGCCCGAGGGTCCGGAGGGGGGACCGCCGCATCGGCTCCGGCTCAGCTCGTGGTCGGTTGCGCACCGGGGCTGTGACCCGGCTGCGCGCTCCCTGCCCGCCCGGGGCTCTGCCGCGCCGGGGTCTGTCGGGCAGGGCTCCGTCGCAGGTCCTCGAACTCCTCGACGTCGCGCTGGTGCTGGGCGTAGTCGGAGGTGAAGCGGGTGTCACCGGGCTTGACCGTGACGAAGTACACCCAGTCACCCGGAATCGGGTCGTACACGGCGCGCAGCGCGTCCTCGCCGGGGTTGTCGATGGGGGTGGGCGGCAGCCCCATGCGCCGGTAGGAGTTGTACGGGCTGGTGATCCGCGTGTCCTCGGCGGTGGTACGGGCCGTGGTGCGGCCGAGACCGTAGTTCAGGGTGGAGTCCATCTGGAGCGGCATGCCGAGCTCCAGCCGGTTGAAGACCACCCGCGCCACCTTCCCCATGTCGGCCCTGGTGGCGGACTCCGCCTGGACGATGCTCGCGATGGTCACCGCCTGGTAGAAGGTCAGCGAGGAGCGGGGAGCGCCCGCGGCGGCCGGCGCCGCGGAGAACTTCCTGCCGGCGGTGGTGACCATGGCGGACAGCAGCGACCGCGGGGTCGTCCTGCCGTCGACCGGGTACGTCGCCGGGAACAGGTACCCCTCCGGATTGCCCTCCGCCGCGTCCGGCAGCTTCAGACCCGCCTCGGCGGCCGTCTGCTTCGTGCTGCCGGGCGGCAGCGCGAGCGCCTTGTCGACGGCGGCGTAGACCTGGGCGGCCCGCCAGCCCTCCGGGATCACCAGCGTGCGCGGGCGCACCGCTCCGTCGCTGCGCAGGGTCAGCAGCGGCACCACCACGGCGGCGCCGGCCAGGACGGCCCCGGACACGAGGAGGACCAGTCGGCCCCGCCGCGTCAGCGTGACGGTCTTCCGTGACGGAGTGTTCGCGCGCATGCGGGCACGGTAACGCTCCGAAGTTCACAAACCCGGCATATCGTCAGTTTGTCGGCTCCATTCTGACGCTTCTCGACGACTCCGGCCGGGCGTCCTTGGCCGGCTCCGGCCGGGCGTCCGCCGCCGGTTCCGTGCGGGCGTCCCGGCGGACCAGTGCCGCGTAGCGGCCGTCCAGCTCCAGCAGTTCCTCGTGTGTGCCGCGCTCGGCCACGCGGCCCGAGTCGAGGACCACGATCTGGTCCGCGCCGCGGACGGTGGACAGACGGTGCGCGATGGTGAGCGTCGTGCGGTCGGCCGACAGCGCGTCGATGGCCTCCTGGACGGCGGCCTCCGTACGGGTGTCCAGGGCGCTGGTGGCCTCGTCGAGGAGGAGGACCGGCGGATCGCGCAGGATGGTCCGGGCGATGGCCAGGCGCTGCTTCTCGCCACCGGAGAAGCGGTGGCCGCGCTCGCCGACGACGGTGTCGTAGCCGTCGGGCAGGGCCGCGATGTGGTCGTGGATCTGGGCCGCCTTCGCCGCCGCGCGCAGCTCCTCGTCGGTGGCGTCCGGCTTGGCGAACCGCAGGTTCTCGGCCACCGAGGCGTGGAAGAGGTACGTCTCCTGCGAGACCACGCCCACCGCGCGGGCGAGCGTGTCGAAGTCCAGGTCGCGCACGTCGACGCCGTCGAGCGTGACCCGGCCCCCGCTCACGTCGTACAGCCGCGGAACCAGGTAGCCGAGCGTGGACTTGCCGGCCCCGGTCGGTCCGACGACGGCCAGACTGCTGCCCGCCGGGACCGTCACGTCGACGCGGTCGAGGATCGGGGCCCCCTCGCCGTCGTAGCGGAAGGAGACGTCCTCGAAGCGGACCTCGCCCTTGACCCGTTCGAGGCGGACCGGCCGCTCGCGCTCGGTGATGTCGATCGGCAGGTCGAGGTACTCGAAGATGCGCTGGAAGAGGGCGAGCGAGGTCTGGATCTGCACCCCGGTGGACAGGAGGCTCACGGTCGGCCGGAACAGGCCCTGCTGGAGTGAGACGAAGGCGACGATCGTGCCGAGGGAGACCTTCGGGCCGCCGAGCTGGAGCGCGACACCCGCGGTCCAGTAGATGACCGCCGGCATGGCTGCCATGACGATGGTGATGACGGCCATGCGCCAGCGCCCGGCCATGTTGGACCGCACTTCGAGGCCGACCAGGCTCTCGGACTCCGCACCGAAGGACGCGGTCAGCGAGTCCGAGCGGCCCATCGTCCGGCCGAGCAGGATGCCGCTGACGGACAGCGATTCGGTGACCGTGGCGGCCATCGCGGCCATCTGCTTCTGCCGCTGGGTGGCGATCTTCTTGCGCTCGTTGCCCACGCGGCGGCTGATCCACACGAACACCGGGAGCAGCAGCAGCGAGACGACGGTCAGCCGCCAGTCGAGCGCGGCCATCGCGACGATCGTGGCGACCACGCTGGTGATGTTGGAGACCAGCGAGGTGGCGGTGGAGGTGACGGTGGCCTGCATGCCGCCGATGTCGTTGGCGATGCGGGACTGCACCTCACCGGTGCGGGTGCGGGTGAAGAAGGCCAGGGACATGCGCTGCAGACGTCCGTAGACGGCGGTGCGCAGGTCGTGCATGACGCGCTGGCCGACGGTCGTGGAGATCAGGGTCTGCAGCACACCGAAGACGCTGGTGAGCACCGCGCTGAGGATCATGCCGGCGGCGAGCAGGCTCAGAAGTCCGGTGCGGCCCTGCGGGATCGCGACGTCGAGGGTCTCCCTCAGCAGGAAGGGCGTGGCGACGGAGACCAGCGAGGAGGCGCCGACCAGCAGGCCGACGACCGCGAGACGGCCGCGGTAGGGGCGGAACAGCCTGAGGATGCGACGGACCTGCCGGGGCTGTTCCTTGGCGTCGGCGGGCGGGGTCCAGGAAGGGTGACGGTCGGGGTGCATGGGCTCCTACGGGGGTGAGTGGGCTCTGCGGCCTTCGCGCGCCCCGGCCGTGGGTGCGGTCGGCGGCGCTTCCGGAAGCCTCTCCGGGCGCTGCCCGGGCGCTCCTCGGATGCTAGCTCATTGTTACCTATGCTCATAATGAATGTCGTCCTGTTATTGTTCCCGCATGACGACCCCCGACCCCGACGGCCTCCTCGCCGAGCAGTTGCTCCGGCTGACCCGCCGGGTGCACCGCATCCAGAAGCGCCATCTGGAGCAGCACGCGCTCGGCATCACCCCGGCCCAGTCGCGGCTGCTGCGCACCCTGGCGCACTTCGGCGAGCCGCCGCGCATGGCGGACCTCGCCGAGTCCCTGGAGGTCGTCCCCCGCGCGGTGACCACGCTCGTGGACGGACTGGAGGCCGGCGGAAAGGTGCGCCGTGTGCCCGACCCGGCCAACCGCCGGGTGACGCGCATCGAGTTGACAGATGAGGGGCGCGGCGCCCTGCGCGAAGTGCGCGGGGCACGCCTGTCCGCCGCCGAGGAGATCCTCGCGCCCCTCACCGACCGGCAGCGCGCCGCGCTCGGTGAACTGCTGGACACTCTGGTGGGCACGGTACCCACAGGGCAACACCGCTGCTGAACGGGGCGCTGACGCGACGGCGGCGGACGGAGCGGCCGGGGCCGTGCGCGCGCTTGTGCACCGAGGGCGCGGTCGCGGGCGCGCACGCGGGGCGCACACCAGGGCGCGTACGGGTGGAGAGCAACGGACCGCGTACAGGTGGGGCCCGCGGGGGCATGTGGGGGGGGAGAGCGCACCGGGGGCGTGTACGGGTGGAGCGGGCCGGAGGGCTGGCGCGCCGGGGGACGTACGGAGTGACGCACCGGGGCGCATACAGTGCGCTGTAGAGCACCTGCGGGGTGACGCGCGGGGCGCCTGGGGTGGGGAGCGGCCACGACAACTGTGCGGCAGGGCCGTTCGAACGGGCGCCGCGCTCCCGGCTAGGCCTGCAGATCCGCCCTGTCCCCCATCACCACCACCGGCTTGTCCTCCGGGTCCAGTCGGCGCAGCAGGTACTGCATGGCCGACTCCGGAACACTGATGCAGCCCAACGTGCCGTCGCCGTGGTCCAGATGGAGCCAGATGCCGCCGCCCTTCCCCTGCCCCAGGGGGCGGGTCGGGTCGTCGGGACGGTTGCCCGGCTGACGGTTGTAGTCGATGGCGATGACGTAGTCGAAGTCGTGCCAGTGGGCCTCGTCCCAGTAGTAGGGGGTCTCGAAGGCCTCCTCGTCCTGGGTGTACGACAGTCTGGTGCCGGGGTCGTCGAGGAGACCGCCCGCGTCGGAGAGCGTGAACACTCCCACGGGGCTGCGCTCGTCGCCCTCACGATGGTCGGTGCTCCAGCCCTGCTTGCCGTTGTGCGAGGCCCAACTGTCGACCTGCTCCCACGCCGTCCCCCGCTTCTCGTACAACACAAGGATGGAATCCGGGGAGTTCACGCCCTCCCCGTACACCGCGACGACCTGCCGGGTGCCCACCGGGACCCGCTTCCAGATCCGTTCGCCCACCCCCGGGACACGGGCCGGCTTCGTCGCCGGAACAGGCCGGGCGGTCCCCGAAGGGCCTCCTGGTCTGGGGACGTCTGTGTGGCGGACCTCGGTCCGCGGACCGCCACAGGCGGCCAGAGCCGTCAGAGAGAAACCACAGGCCGCCACCGCGACCATCGCACGCCTTACGCCGCCTCTTCGCATGGCTCCATGGTGGCCATCACGAACCTGACGATCTACTCGAGATTGGTCCAAACAGCGTCATCGTCTCCTCTTTGGAGGGTGCCGGGCGCGCCGATCGGGCCCTGAGCAGGGGTCGAGGAGGTACGGGAACATCGCGCCGAGGCACCCGGACGGATGGCTCCGCGGAAACCTGGAGCACCGAGGGGAGGCCGGACGCCGGGCGCATGCGAAGCCGCGAGCCGGGCGCGTGCGGAGGGCGTGCACCGGACACACGCGAGGTCGGGCGCCCGGCGGGCGCGGAGGACGTGCGCGGTCGGGCGCCGGGGCACGGTGCCTGGCGCCTGCCGCGACGTCAATCCCGTTGCCGCGCAGCGGAAAACCGCTTGCCTCCGACGACTCCGCGAAGCGAACCTGTCACGGCTCGTCGCCGCCTCCGCGGCCCCTCCGCCCCTGACCCGAACCACTGGGACGTCATGCAGATTCAAGACCTTCCGTATCCCGACCCGGGGGTGCCCGACGCACGCTCGGGTCCTCGATTCCTGTGGTGGCTGGGGCGGAACCAGCTCGGCGGCCAGCTGAGAGCACTGGCCTGGGGGCTGCTGCACTTCTCCTCCGTCTCCGCGTTGCCGTTCTGCGTCGGCCTCGCCGTCCAGGCGGTCGTCGACCGCTCCGGCACCCGACTCGCCCTCAGCGGTGGCCTGCTCGCCCTGGCCTGCGCGGGCAACGCGCTCGGCGACACCTTCCTGCACCGCGCCGCCGTCACCAACTGGATCACCGCGGCGGCCCGTGTCCAGCAGCTCCTGGCCCGCAGAACCGCCCAGTTGGGCTCGGCGCTGACCCGGCGGGTCGCCGCCGGCGAGGTGGTGGCCGTCTCCACCGCTGACGTCGAGAAGATCGGCTGGTTCGTGGAGGCCGTGTCCCGCTTCACCGCGGCAGCGGTCACCATCCTGCTGGTGGTCGTCGCCCTGCTCGTCTACCAGCCCGCGCTCGGCGTTGTGGTCGCCGCGGGCCTGCCGGTGCTGGCCCTCGCCGTGCTCCCCCTGCTTCCGCGCGCGACGCGACGCGCCGACGTGCAGCGCGAGAAGGCGGGCCGCGCCACCGAACTCGCCTCGGACACCGTGGCCGGTCTGCGCGTGCTGCGCGGCATCGGCGGCGAGGAACTGTTCCTGGAGCGCTACCGCCGTGCCTCCCAGGAGGTCAGACAGGCAGCGGTGCGCAGCGCTCGGATGTGGTCCCTGCTCTCCGCCATCCAGGTGCTGCTGCCGGGGCTGCTCCTGATCGCGGTCGTCTGGTACGGCGTGCACCTGGCCCGCGCCGGCCGGATCACCGTGGGCGAACTCGTCACCGTCTACAGCTCCGTCATGGTCCTCACCTACCCCTTGCGGCACTTCGAGGAGATCGCCATGGCGTACTCCTTCTCCCGGCCGTCGGCCACACGCGCGGCGCGCGTACTTTCCCTGGAGCGGACCTCCACCGGCGGGATTCCCGCCGCGGAGCGGCCGGCCGCGGACCGGATCCCGGCCGAGGAGCGCACTGCCACGGAACGGAACAGGGCCCCGGTGGCTGCCGGCACGGGATCGACCCCCGACGTGGGACCGACTGCCGAAGCGGAACCGGTCCCCGAGGCGGAACGGACCCCCGACGCGGATCTTCCTGCCGTGCAGCGGGGTACGCCGCGCGCCCCGGGCGGGGACCTGTACGACCCGGTGACGGGGCTGCTCGTCCCCGACGGGAGTCTGTCCGCCGTGGTGTGCGGCGACCCCGACGCGGCGGGCCGACTGGCAGAACGCCTCGGGGGCCACCCCGAGGAGCCAGGCCCCTCGGTGCTCCTGGGCGGCGTCCCGCTCGACGAACTGCCGCTCGAACTGGCGCGCACTGCCGTCCTGGTCCAGGACAAGGACCCGGTACTGCTCTCCGGTTCCCTGCGGGAGCTGCTCGACGTCCCTGCCTCGGGCGATGTCACGGCCGAGGCGGCGCTGGCGGCGGCGCAGTGCGGCGACGTCCTGGCGGCACTGGAGCAGGCGTCGCCGCTCGCGGAGGACCCGATGGACGCTCGGATCACCGAGCGCGGGCGGTCCCTCTCCGGCGGCCAGCGCCAGCGGCTCGCCCTGGCCCGCTCCCTCATCACCGACCCCGAGGTACTGGTCCTGGACGAACCGACCTCAGCCGTCGACTCCCACACGGAGGCGCGGATCGCACGGGGCCTGCGAGAACTGCGTGAGGGGCGCACCACCGTGGTCTTCACGTCGTCACCGCTGGTCCTGGAACGCGCCGACCGCGTGGTGCTGCTCCACGAGGGCAGGGTCGCCGCGATCGGCACCCACCGCGACCTGGTGCGCACCGATGCCCGGTACCGGTCCGTGGTGACCCGCGAGACGGACGAGGAGCGCGCGGCGGGTGACGGGGAGCGCGCCCTGCCCGGCGAACAGCGCGCCTCGGACGGCGTACCGGACCACGGCGGCTCCCTGCCCAGCGCGCTCGAAGAGCTCGAAGAGATCGAGGAGACAGCATGATCGGCGTGGCCCCGCCGGTGTACGACCCGGCGGCTCCGACGACGGCCGACACCCTGCCCGTCGGCGCTCCCGCGACCGTACGCGCCTACGTGAGCGAACTGCTGCACCGGCACCGCCGGGAGTTCGTGCTGCTCGTCACCGTCAACACGGTGTCGGTCCTCGCCTCCATGGCGGGTCCATGGCTGCTCGGCGACCTGGTCGAGCGGGTCTCGGACGGGACCCGGGAACTCCGTCTCGGTCTGACCGCCACCTTGTTCGTCATCGCTCTGCTCGTACAGGCCGTGTTCGTGCGCGAGGTGCGGCTGCGCGGTGCGATGCTCGGCGAGCGGATGCTGGCCGACCTGCGCGAGGACTTCCTCGTCCGGGCGGTCGGCCTGCCGCCCGGTGTGCTGGAGCGGGCGGGCACCGGTGACCTGCTGTCGCGCATCACCACGGACATCGACCGGCTCGCCAACGCGATGCGCGAGGCCGTGCCCCAGCTGGCGATCGGTGTGGTGTGGGTGGTTCTGCTGCTCGGTGGCCTGGTCGTCACCGCGCCGCCACTCGGTGCGGCCGTGCTGCTGGCCGTGCCGTTGCTGGTGGCCGGCTGCCGCTGGTACTTCCGGCGGGCGCCCTCCGCCTACCGCTCGGAGGCCGCCGGGTACGCCGCGGTGGCCGCCGCGCTCGCCGAGACGGTCGACGCGGGCCGCACCGTGGAGGCGCACCGGCTCGGTGAACGCCGCATCGCCCTGTCGGAGCGGCGCATCAAGGAGTGGACGGCGTGGGAGCGCTACACGCTGTGGCTCCGGTCGGTGCTGTTCCCGGCCATCGACGTCACCCATGTGACGGTGCTCGCCTCCGTGCTCATGGTCGGCGGCGTGTTCGTGCTGCAGGGCTGGATCGGGATCGGCCAGCTGACGACGGGCGCACTCATCGCGCAGATGCTCATCGACCCGGTGGGGCTGATCCTGCGCTGGTACGACGAACTGCAGGTGGCACAGGTGTCCATCGCGCGGCTGGTCGGCGTCCGCGACATCGAGCCGGACGCCGGGGACGCCTCGCTCGCTCCCGAGGGACGGGAGGTGCACGCGGACCGGGTCCACTTCGGCTACCGCGAGGGCGTCGACGTGCTGCGCCAGGTGTCCCTGAAGGTCGCCCCCGGCACCCGTCTGGCCCTGGTCGGTCCGTCGGGCGCCGGCAAGTCCACGCTGGGACGGTTGCTCGCCGGTATCTACGCGCCCCGCGACGGCCGGGTCACCCTCGGCGGTGCCGAACTGTCCCGGATGCCCGCGGAAGGTGTCCGATCCCACGTGGCCCTCGTCAACCAGGAGCACCACGTGTTCGTGGGCTCGCTGCGCGACAACCTCCTGCTCGCCCGTACCGACGCGGTGGACGCCGAGCTGTGGGCGGCGCTGGGCGCCGTTGACGCCGACGGCTGGGCCCGGGCCCTCGACGCGGGTCTGGACACCGAGGTCGGCTCGGGCGGCCTCGCGCTCACCCCGGCCCAGGCACAGCAGATCGCGCTGGCCCGGCTGGTCCTGGCCGATCCGCACACCCTGGTCCTGGACGAGGCGACCTCGCTCCTCGACCCGCGCGCGGCCCGGCACCTGGAGAGGTCGCTGGCCCGGGTCCTCGACGGGCGCACGGTCGTGGCCATCGCGCACAGGCTGCACACGGCGCACGACGCGGACGTGATCGCCGTGGTCGAGAACGGCCGGGTCAGCGAGCTGGGCAGTCACGACGAACTGGTCTCGGCGGACGGCGCGTACGCGGCGCTGTGGCGCTCCTGGCACGGCTGAAGCGGAGCAGGCGGTCCTGACTGCCCGCGGCACACGGGCCGCCAGGTCGACGGGCCCGGCGGGCCGGGGCGCTCGCCGGAGGCCGCGGACGGCGCGGGGCACGGCGGCGGGCCGCCGCCGTGCCGTTGCGCGGTCCCGAACCGGGGTGGAAGGCTGGAATGAGGCAGCGGCTCGGGGAGCGCCCGGGAACCGTCCGGTTCGCGCCGGGCGGCGAGAGTACGGGCCCGTCCCCACCACCTGGAGGTACCCGTGGACAGCGCCGACGGATGGGGAGACGACGTCTACCAGCCCGATGACGACTCCGAGATCAAGGAAGACACCGGAGTCCTGGACTCGGAGGACACCCTGGAGTACGACGGGGTGGACGATCCGCTGGACCGTGGCTGGTCGCCGCCCGAGCGGCCGTGGGCCGTGGAGCACATCGGGGTGACCGCGGCGGAGCGCCGGCAGGGCGAGACCCTGGAGCAGCGCCTGGCCGAGGAACTGCCCGACCTCGCCGCGCCGGACGGTGACGGCATCGGTGACTGCGAGGGCTCCGACGGGGAACTCCTGGACGACGAGGTCGGCGCGGCGCGCTCCGGGCGCCTCGTGGCACCCGACGAGGGCGTGCACGAGGACGACGAGAGTGCAATGGTCGCCACGGACGTCGGTATCGACGGCGCCGCCGCCTCCGCCGAGGAGGCCGCGATGCACGTCGTCGACGAGGACACCCTGTACGGCTGACCCCGTCGCCCGCCCGCCGTCGCCGCCGTTGCTTCCCGCGCCGCCGCCGCACGTCAAGGAGTGCTCATGCAGCAGGACAAGCATCCCGACTACCACCCCGTGGTCTTCCGCGACCGAGCTGCCGGCTACGCCTTCCTGACCCGGTCGACCGCCGCCAGCGACGAGACCATCGACTGGGACGACGGGGAGACGTACCCGGTCGTGGACGTGGAGATCTCCTCGGAGAGCCACCCCTTCTACACCGGCAAGGCCCGCACGGTGGATTCCGAAGGCCGGATCGCCCGGTTCGAACGCCGCTACGGCAGCGGCTCGGGGCAGGGCTGAGGGCGGACACGACGGCCCGGTCCGCCGTCCGCGCGAAGACCGGGCAGGGGGCCGGCCAAGGTGTCGCGGGGCCGACGAGCGGCTCAGATGACGTTCAGCGCGGCGGCGCAGCCCACCCCGCCCAGCACCATGAACACCGGCATGAGCACCTTGAGCTCGACCCAGCTGCCGGCCCGGAAGCGCATGGCCTTGGGCGGCCCGATGGGGTGCCAGCGCCTGCGGCCCAGCGGTATCGGCCACAGGATGGGGCAGCCGGACACGGTCAGCGCGTCCCCTATGTCGTGCACCAGCGCGCCCAGCACGATCGGCAGCCCCAGCCACAGGTACTCCTGGCCCGGCGCCGTGAAGAGCCAGTCGGAGCCGTTGCCGGGCTGGTCGAGGATCCCGGCGAGGATCCAGGCACTCGTCCCGGCCAGCAGCCACACCAGGATGTCGCTGCTGGATCCGCGGGCCGCCCGCCACAGCAGGCCCTCGATGGCCAGCACCATGTGCGCGAAGAGGATCGCGAGCACCGCCCAGCGTCCGCCGGTGATCGCCGCCGCGGAGGCGCCCGCACCGATCAGGACAGCCCACAGCCAGGTGTGGGTCAGCGTCCGGTGGCCACCGGAGCGGCGTGGGTCGCCCTTCTTGCGTGTCGCCTTGTAGACGGCGTAGGACAATTTGTCGACGATCTCGCAGAGCCAGTGGGAGAGGGGTCCGAAGGCCCGCGAGATGGTGGCCGCCTTGTGGTCCAGGTCCGGGGCGAGCGCGGCCCCGGCGCAGATCAGCGCCCCGACCAGCAGGACCGGCCAGGGCATCGGGTGCCCCGCCGCGGCGGTCGCCGCACCGACGCCGAGCCAGGCCGCGGCGCCCGACAGTGAGTGTGCTGGTCCCATCATGGCCGTTCCCCGCCCCATTCGTCGTGTGCTGCCTCCCAGTTGGCCCGGTGCGCTGAGAGTGCGTCGGCGACACAGCGTAGCGGTCGTGATCTTCGCTCCGGCAGCCGATTCCCGCCCGGGCCGGGCGGCCAGGCAAGATGGGGGCGTGACCCTCATCGATCAGCTGCCGCCGAACGCCGACCCCGACGCCCTCTACGAAGCCTTCGACGCGTGGGCCCAGGAGCGGGGTCTCACGCTCTACCCCCACCAGGAGGAGGCGCTGATCGAGGTGGTCTCCGGGGCGAACGTGATCGTGTCGACGCCCACCGGCTCCGGAAAGAGCATGATCGCCGCCGGTGCGCACTTCGCCGCCCTGGCCCGGGACGAGGTCACCTTCTACACGGCTCCGATCAAGGCACTGGTGTCGGAGAAGTTCTTCGAGCTGTGCAAGCTGTTCGGCACCGAGAACGTCGGCATGCTCACCGGCGACGCCTCCGTGAACGCCGACGCGCCCGTCATCTGCTGTACCGCCGAGGTCCTGGCCTCGATCGCCCTGCGTGACGGCAAGGACGCCGACGTCGGCCAGGTCGTCATGGACGAGTTCCACTTCTACGCGGAACCCGATCGCGGCTGGGCCTGGCAGATCCCGCTGCTCGAGCTGCCGCAGACGCAGTTCGTCCTGATGTCGGCCACGCTCGGTGACGTCTCGTTCTTCGAGAAGGACCTCGCCCGTCGTACCGGCCGCCCCACCGCCGTGGTCCGCTCGGCGACCCGTCCGGTGCCCCTGTCGTACGAGTACCGGCGCACCCCGCTCACCGAGACCCTCACCGATCTGCTGCAGGCGCGGCAGGCGCCCGTCTACATCGTGCACTTCACCCAGGCCCAGGCTGTGGAGCGGGCTCAGGCGCTGATGAGCATCAACATGTGCTCCCGTGAGGAGAAGGAAGAGATCGCCGAGCTGATCGGCAACTTCCGTTTCACCACGAAGTTCGGCCGCAACCTCTCCCGGTACGTACGGCACGGCATCGGCGTCCACCACGCCGGCATGCTGCCCAAGTACCGGCGTCTGGTGGAGAAGCTGGCGCAGGCCGGTCTGCTGAAGGTGATCTGCGGCACCGACACGCTCGGGGTGGGCGTCAACGTCCCGATCCGCACGGTGCTGTTCACGGCGCTCACCAAGTACGACGGCAGCCGTGTGCGCACCCTGCGGGCCCGGGAGTTCCACCAGATCGCCGGCCGGGCCGGGCGGGCGGGTTTCGACACGGAGGGCTTCGTCGTCGCGCAGGCCCCGGAGCACGTCATCGAGAACGAGAAGGCGCTCGCCAAGGCCGGAGACGACCCGAAGAAGCGCCGCAAGGTCGTCCGCAAGAAGGCGCCCGAGGGGTTCGTCGCCTGGTCGGACACCACCTTCGACAAACTCATCGCCTCCGAGCCGGAGCCGCTGACCTCCCGCTTCCGCGTGACGCACACCATGCTGCTGTCGGTGATCGCACGTCCCGGCAACGCGTTCGACGCGATGCGGCACCTGCTGGAGGACAATCACGAGCCGCGCCGACAGCAGCTTCGGCACATTCGGCGGGCCATCGCCATCTACCGCTCGCTGCTCGACGGCGGCATCGTCGAGAAGCTCGACCAGCCGGACGCCGAGGGCCGGATCATCCGCCTCACGGTCGATCTCCAGCAGGACTTCGCCCTCAACCAGCCGCTGTCCACCTTCGCCCTGGCCGCCTTCGAACTGCTCGACCCGGAGTCGCCGTCCTACGCGCTGGACATGGTGTCCGTCGTGGAGTCCACGCTGGACGACCCGCGGCAGATCCTGGCGGCGCAGCAGAACAAGGCACGCGGCGAGGCCGTGGCCGCGATGAAGGCGGACGGCGTCGAGTACGAGGAGCGCATGGAGCGCCTCCAGGACGTCACCTACCCCAAGCCGCTGGAGGAACTGCTCTTCCACGCGTACAACACCTACCGCAAGAGCCATCCGTGGGTCGGTGACCATCCGCTGTCGCCGAAGTCCGTGATCCGCGACATGTACGAGCGGGCCCTGACCTTCACCGAACTGGTGTCCTTGTACGAGCTGGCGCGCACCGAGGGCATCGTCCTGCGGTACCTCGCCAGCGCCTACAAGGCCTTGGAGCACACCGTCCCGGACGACCTGAAGTCCGAGGACCTGCAGGATCTGATCGCGTGGCTGGGCGAGACGGTGCGCCAGGTCGACTCCAGCCTGCTGGACGAGTGGGAGCAGCTGGCGAACCCGGCGGAGATGACCGCCGAGCAGGCGCAGGAGAAGGCCGACCAGGTCAAGCCGGTCACCTCCAACGCGCGCGCCTTCCGCGTCCTGGTCCGCAACGCGATGTTCCGTCGCGTGGAGCTGGCCGCCCTCGACCAGGTCGAGGAGCTGGGCGAAATGGATGCCGAGTCCGGGTGGGACGCCGAGGCGTGGGGGGAGGCCATGGACGCCTACTGGGACGAGTACGAGGACCTGGGCACGGGCCCCGACGCCCGTGGCCCGAAGCTGCTGGTGATCAAGGAGGAGACGCAGCACGGGTTGTGGCGCGTGCGGCAGATCTTCGACGACCCGAACGGCGATCACGACTGGGGCATCAGCGCGGAGGTGGATCTGGCAGCCTCGGACGCCGAGGGCCGGGCTGTCGTCCGGGTCACCGCTGTCGGACAGTTGTGAACGGACGCCGGTCAACCGACCCCGCATGCCGGTCAGCTGTGAACACAGGAGAACCCCACCCATGACGAACCCGGCCGAGAGGCTTGTCGACCTGCTGGACCTGGAGCAGATCGAGGTCAACATCTTCCGTGGCCGCAGCCCGCAGGAGTCCCTGCAGCGGGTCTTCGGCGGCCAGGTGGCCGGCCAGGCCCTCGTGGCAGCCGGGCGCACCACGGACAGCGACCGCCCGGTCCACTCCCTGCACGCGTACTTCCTGCGGCCCGGCCGTCCGGGGTTGCCGATCGTGTACCAGGTCGAACGGGTGCGGGACGGGCGGTCCTTCACGACCCGCCGGGTCACCGCGGTGCAGCAGGGCCGCACGATCTTCAATCTGACCGCCTCCTTCCATCAGGCCGAACAGGGTGGTTTCGAACACCAGCTGCCGCCCGCCCGCAAGGTTCCACCTCCGGAGTCCCTGCCGACGGTCGCCGACGAGGTCCGGGAGCACCTGGGCGCGCTGCCTGAGCAGCTGGAGCGCATGGCGCGCCGCCAGCCCTTCGACATCCGTTACGTGGACCGGCTGCGCTGGACCGCCGAGGAGATCGAGGATGCCGAGCCGCGCAGCGCGGTGTGGATGCGTGCGGTCGGGCCGCTCGGCGACGATCCGCTCGTGCACACGTGCGCGCTGACCTACGCCAGCGACATGACGCTGCTGGACGCCGTGCGCCTTCCCGTCGAGCCGTTGTGGGGGCCGCGTGGCTTCGACATGGCGTCGCTGGATCACGCCATGTGGTTCCACCGGCCGTTCCGGGCGGACGAGTGGTTCCTGTACGACCAGGAGTCCCCGATCGCGACGGGCGGACGCGGTCTTGCCCGGGGCCGCATCTTCGACACCGAGGGGCGGCTGCTCGTGTCGGTCGTCCAGGAGGGGCTGTTCCGCCCGGTGTAGGCGGCCGGCGGCCGGCGCTGGTGGGCCGCTCCGGTTCCCGGACGCCGGGCGGGACGCTCGATCCCTCCGGCTCAGGCTCCTGTGCGGAAGATCCGCCCGAACAGCCCCCGCGGCGGCTGTCCTGCGGTGCCCCTCTGCCGCCGCTCCGCTACAGGCGGTCCGTCCTGCCTCGCTCCCTCCTCGGTGCAGCGGGGCACCGGGCGAGGGGCGGGGCGGTGGTCGCGTGCCTCCGACACCGCCCGTACCAGATCGGCGCGGAGCCAGGCGATCTCGTCGGGGTCCTCCGCCATGGTGATCCGCTCGGTGAGGTGGGCGGTGGGCGAACCGGGCGCACCGTGCGCGGGTGGCCTGGGCCGGTAGCGGTTCAGATGGGCCCGTTCATAGGGGTCGGGGACGATCTCGGAGACCAGGAGCGGGTCGAGGAGCGAGGCGAGGGCGGCCGCCCCCTCCCAGGGGTCGCCGGACTGGCGCAGCAGGCAGCCGAGGTACCGACCACGCCAGTTGCGTGGGCGCAGGTCCAGGCCTGCGTCCAACTGGTCGCGCAGGGTCTCCGGCAGCGGCCGGTTCAGCAGCGAGACGTTGTTCGTTTCGGCCGCGAACTCCCCCAGTTCGTCGGCCAGGTACAGCCAGACGACGGCCCGGTACCGGTTGACGTAAAAATCGACCGGCACCACGAGGCCCAGGCGGGCCAGGCGGGTGAACCGGACCCTGGTGACGCCCAGGAGCTCCGTGGCCTGTCCGGTGCCCACGGCCTCCACCCGTCGGCGCAGCCCGTCGGGAAAGTCCTCCTTGGCGCGGAGCCGCTCGACCTCCGCCCGGGCCACCCGGCGGCCGCCTCCTCCTTCGTCAGGGAGGGTCCGGATGTGGCCGAGGCGCACCGCCAGCTCGAACTGGCTGCGCTTGAAGCCCAGTTCCCGGGCCGCCCGGCTCGGGCTGAAGGACGTGTCGCGCTTTGTGACGGCCGCTTCGGCGGTGGATGTGGACGTGGGTGTGAGGGTGTAGCCGGACATGTTCGTCCCCCGTGGAGTGAGTTGCTCGCGCCTGTCGCGTTCGCATGCGAAAAACCGTAGCCGTTGCCGGGAATCTCGGCGCGGGCCTGTGGATAACTCCAGGGAAGACAGCGAAAGCGCTGGTCAGAGGTCTGTTGCAGAACCGCGCTCAGGTCGCCGGGTGGCCACGTCGAGGTGCTCGCCGACACGGTTCACCAGCAGGGTCATCTCGTAGGCGATCAGGCCGATGTCGGCCTCCGCGCCGCTGAGGACGCACAGGCAGCTGCCGGTTCCGGCCGCGGTGACGAACAGCACGGCGTCGTCGAACTCGACCATCGTCTGGCGCACCGAGCCCGCACCGAAGTGCCGCCCGGAGCCCTTGGCCAGGCTGTGCAGTCCGGACGAGACGGCGGCCAGGTGCTCCGCGTCCTCTCGCCTCAGGCCCGTGCTGGCTCCCGTGACCAACCCGTCGGTGGACAGGACGAGGGCGTGCCGGACGTCCTCCACCCGTTCGGTCAGGTCGTCCAGCAGCCAGCCGAGTGTGCGGTGCTGTTCCATGACGCTGTCGCCCCCTGCGTGTCTCCTCCCGGCCGGAGGATCTCCCGCCAGCCTTCACCACTGTCCCTGCCCCGGCAAGCAGGATGGGGGCATGGCACAGAAGATGACCGACGAGGAATGGCGGGCGTTCGTCTCGGGCGGCACCCGCACCGGCAAGCTGTCGACCGTACGGGCCGACGGGAGCCCGCACGTGGCACCGATCTGGTTCCTGCTCGACGGGGGCGATGTGGTCTTCAACACCGGGAAGGAGACCGTCAAGGGGCGCAATCTGGCGCGTGACGGCCGGTTCGCGCTGTGCGTGGACGACGACCGGCCGCCGTTCACCTTCGTGGTGGTGCAGGGTCGCGCGCACGTGTCCGAGGACCTGGGCGAGGTCCGGCACTGGGCCGCCCGGATCGGTGCCCGGTACATGGGCGAGGAGCGCGCCGAGGAGTTCGGTGCGCGCAACGGCGTCCCGGGGGAACTCCTGGTCCGGGCGACGATCGAGAAGGTCGTGGCGGTGCGGGACCTCGCGGACTGATCCGGCCGGCTTCCCGGCGCCGGACGCGTGGTTCGTCCGCTTGCCGTTCAGCCCACGGAGCCGAGCAGCCGGGCGGTGCGCACCGCCCGGCGTACTCGACGAACCGCCTCGAGCCTGCACGGGTCCACGAGGGCCACGGCGCCGAGCGCCTCCTTTGGCAGTTCGTCCCACAGGAACCAGGAGCGGTCCTGACCGGGTGCCGAACAAGGAGAGGCAGAGTCCGGAGCGGATGGTGATGCGCCCGAAGTCCATGGCGCCGGTCGTGGTCACCTTCTGGTCAGCCCCGTGGGTGTCGTCCACCGGCCGGCCCGCCTGGCTCAGCGGTTCCTCGGTGTGCAGCGGCCGGATCTCGCTGACCGCGCCCACCAGCGTGGTGTTGCCCACGCCGAACCCGCCGGCGACCAGTGTCTTCAGCGACAAGGGTCGGTGCCTTCGACCTGATCTCGCTCGTCACCCCCGTCCCGGGCGCCTCCGGGACGGGCGGGCAGCCGCAGCCGGCCCCGAACACCGTGTCTGATCGACCTGGGCCGCGCGGAGACGCAGTCGGTGGCCGAACTCGCCGCCCGCTCCGACGACGGACGCCCCCGGAAACCACCGAACCTCCACGCGCGCGTAGTCATCACCGGCGTACAGCTGAACGATCGCCTCGCGTTCGAACGTGCGCGCAGTGACGTCGTCCGATGCGGTGAGGAATCATGCGGAGCATGAGCGACGACCACACACACGTCCAGGAGTTCTTCACCGCCCGCGCCGCGGACTGGGACCGCAGGTTCCCCGACGACGGCCCCGCCTACGCCGCCGCGGTCGCCGAGCTGGAGCTCGACGAGGGCGACCGCGTGCTCGACGCGGGGTGCGGGACCGGGCGCGCCCTGCCGTCTCTGCGCGCCGCCGTGGGCGCGTCGGGCGTGGTCGTGGGTGCCGATCTGACCCCGGCCATGCTTCAGGCCGCCGTGCGGGCCGGCCGGGACCGGGACGGGCGGCTGCTGCTCGCCGACGTCGCCGCGCTGCCGTTCAGGCCGGAGTCGTTCGACGCCGTCTTCGCTGCGGGTCTGGTCGCCCATCTGCCACACCCTGGGGACGATCTGCGGGAATTGCGGCGGGTGGTGCGGCCGGGCGGCACCCTGGCGCTGTTCCACCCGATCGGCCGGGCGGCGCTCGCGGCACGTCAGGGTCGCCGGCTCACACCGGACGACCTGCGCGCGGAACCCAACCTCCGCCCCCTGCTGGCCCGTTCGGGGTGGCACATGACGGCGTACACCGACGAGGACGTCCGCTTCCTGGCACTGGCTGTGCGCCAGGACTGACGCCGGTCCAAGTGCCTGGCACCGACCGGTACCTCTGGAGCCGGTCCGGTCGCGCGCCACGGTCGGCTCACTCGACGAGGCGGCCCGCCGAGTCACTGATGTGCCGCACGGGGCATCCCCGGACGCCTGGCACCGGGTGGGTGCCCAGGTCTGCCACCCGGTAGCCGTCCGGGTAGCTCTTGATCTCCCAGTTCTGGCGCGCGAAATGCGGCGCCCGACGTGGTGGCAGCAGCCTGACGACGCGGCCGCGGGCCCGCACCGCGCGCCGCACGAGCGTGCGTGTCAGCGCGGACGGGGGGTCGTACCGGAAGGCCCGGAGCAGCGGTTCGTCGAGCAGGGCGAGGGTGGCGCCGCGCAGGACGGGGGCGAGGGGGCGCGGGTACCAGGAGGTCATCAGGTCGAGTGTGGAGTCGGAGACCGTGCGGGCCCGCTCGTCCCAGTGGAAGTTGGCCTTCTCGTAGCCGTCGAGATGCGCCTCGAAGTCCTCGTACGACTCGGGGATGTCCTTGATGCCCATGTGCCGTCCGAGCGTGCGGTAGTGGACGGCTGCGGCCACGGTCTCGTGCCGGGAGAGTCTGCGCCAGGCGTACGCGTCGATCCACCGCTTGGGCATCACGACGAACGTGCAGAGCACGTAACGCATGTCGTCGTTGCTGATGTCGTAGCTTCGGTGCATCTGGTTGATGCGCCGGATCGCGGTGCGGCCCCGTTCACTCGCGAAACCGTGCTCGACGACGGTGTCCAGGAGCAGGGACGTGTCGTCGTAGCGCTTCTGCGCGCGGTCGGTCAGCTCGGCCGTCTCCGCCAGCAGTCTGCCGATGCTCGGGACGGCGTACGTGCGGTAGAGGGCCAGTTCCAGGGCGCGGGTGAAGTCCCAGGGGAACTCGTAGGCCGCGGTGATCCGGTGGATCTCCGTCGCCTCGGCCACCGGATCCATCCGGCGGATCTGCTCCAGCCGCTCGAACCGCTTCGTCACGCCACACCCCTTCTTCCCGTTCGCATTCCAACTCTACTGTGCGTAGCGGCACATGAGCCATGCGTGCTGAAGCGGCGCGCGAAACCGGGGTCCGGGCAGGCGCCGTGCGGCCGTTTGCCCCCTCCGGGGAGGAAAACTGCAGGTCCGGGACGTAACGCGCGTCGTGACAACCGCCTCTCCCGCACACTAGGGTGCGCGCCGTTGGACGAACCGATGGGAGGCTGGGATGGCCGGGACGGACGAGGAAGCCGTCACCGCCGCGGATGACGCGCTCTACGTGCTCACGGCGGTGCTGCTGACACCGGCGCAGTTCCCGAGCGTGCTCGGCGACGACTATCCCGAGGCCTGTGCGGCGCTCGGCCTGGCCCCGTCGGCGGACGGGTACGGACTCGTGCTCGGCCAGGACGGCACCGGGGCACGGTGGACGGTCGTCGTCGACGACGTGTCCCTGGTGGCCGTGGCCATCGCTTCCTGGGACTGCGGCATGGAGTACGACCTGTCGCCCGACGAGCGCACGGTCATCGCCGCGCTGCCGGGCTGGCCGCTGGCCGTGGCCGTGGCGGCGCCCGGTGTGCCAGCGCCCCACGATCCCGCTCCGGACACCGGCGACGGCCCCCTGCTGGCACCGCCGGACACCAGTGCGTGGGGGCCGGCACAGCGGCGCCTGGGCGCCGACGAGATCGCGCTGCGCTGGTCGGTGTGGCGGGAGCAGATCGACGACGCCTTCTCCACCCCGCGCGAGCGGGGCGGCGACGCACCCGGCACGAGGGGCCCGCGTGCCGGGACAGAGCCGCAAGGAGAGGCCCGCGCGGTCCCGGGACGAGCAACAGGCGCGGGCCGGGAAGAAGAGCGGGAGCAAGGGAGCGGCGGGACGGAGGGAATCGCCACGGGCGACGACACGCCGGGCGGCCCCGGAAACCGGGCCCTCCTGGGCCACCGGGGCGTCCGGCGTGTCCTGGCGGAGGCGCGTGCGTACGTGGACTCGCCGCCGCCCCTGGGCCGTGTCCGGTCCTCCTTCGCCCCGGGCGAGGCGCGGACCCTGCGCGCCGACGGACCGGGATGGTCGATGGTGGCCCGGACCGACGACATCGCCTTCGTCCTCCTCGACGAGGAGCCCGGTGAGGTCCATCCGGTCGGCCGGGGCCCGGAGCTGCCCGGTCTGCTGCAGGCCCTCGACGAGCTGGCGGTACGTCCCAGCTGATCAGTCGGACAGCTGGACCGGATCGCCCCGAGGGGTCCCGGACGGGAGACGGCCCGGGCAGGCTCGCCCAGGTGGGCGAGGCTTCCCGGGCAGCCGTGTCTCAGCGGCGGAGTTCCTTGCGGGTGACGCGGCGCAGTCTGCGGCGCTGGGAGGGGTCCAGCGCGAGGTAGGCGGCCGCCGGGACGCCCAGGACTATCAGGAGCGCGGCCCACCAGGGCAGCCAGATCCACAGGATCAGTCCGACCGCCACTCCGCCCACGGCGATCTTCGCGTTCTTCGACATCTGTCGCCTCCTTCGCGGCCACTGCCGCTCTCTGTCGTGGAAACGGCCCCGCGGCTCAGGCGGTTCCTGGCCGCACCCCCAAGACGCCCCCGAGATGTCCCTGAGCCATCCCTGAGCCGCGCCCCCTACGGGTCGTCGCCCGCAAACGGGCCGCTCGAACACGGATCACCGGACACGATCCGCCCGGACGGGGCCCGCCCGGACGGAGCCCGTCCAGACGCGGTCCGTCCAGACGCGGTCCGCCTTCGTACGCGCTCCGCCCGGTCGGCCCCCCGCCCCGGCTACTCCGCCCTGAGCGGCTCCCCCACCTCGTACAGGTGCCGCAGGGCCTGCCGGTAGGAGTCGACGAGGCCGGTCTCCGCATAGGGGATGCCCAGTTCGCGGCAGTGTGCACGCACCAGCGGCTGGGCCAGCCGCAGGTGCGGGCGCGGCATGCTGGGAAACAGGTGGTGCTCGATCTGGTAGTTGAGTCCGCCGAGGAACCAGTCGGTCAGGACGCCACCGCGGATGTTGCGGGAGGTGAGCACCTGGCGGCGCAGGTGGCCCCAGCGGTCTCCGTCCGGGTCCGGCATCTCCATGCCCTTGTGGTTCGGTGCGAAGGCGAGTCCCAGGTGGAGTCCGAACAACGCCTGGTGCAGCGCGGCGAACGCCAGGGCCTTGCCGGGAGACAGGACAGCGAGCAGCAACGCCGTGTACGCCACCACGTGGGCCACGAGGAGCGCGCCCTCCAGAGCGCGCTCCCGGGGGGACTGCCGACGCAGGTCCTTGAAGCCGTGCACCTTGAGGGCGATGCCCTCCAGGAGGGTGAGCGGGAAGAACAGCCAGGCCTGGTTGCGGGTGAGCCAGCGCCGGAAGCCCTGCCGGACGCCGGCCTGCTCCCCCGTGAAGACCAGCACATCGGCGGCGACGTCCGGGTCCTTGTCCCGGTGGTTGGGGTTGGCGTGGTGCCGGTTGTGCTTGGCGTTCCACCAGGAGAAGCTCAGCCCGAGCAGCAGGTTGCCGTGCACCAGGCCGATGACCCGGCTGACCGCCTTGTCGCCGGTGATCTGCGCGTGGCCCGCGTCGTGCCCGATGAACGCGGTGCGGGCGAAGAGCACGGCGAAGGGCACCGCCAGGAGCAGCGCCCACCAGGAGTCGCCGATCAGGAAGAGTCCGGCGACGACCGCGGCCAGGGCGAGGGCGTTGCCGGTGATGACGCGCGCGTACCAGGCGTGGCGTCGTTCCAGCAGTTCCTGGCCCTTGGCGGTGCGCAGCAGGGGCGCGAATTCACTGCTGCCGGCGGACGACCCGACGACCCTCTCGTCGGTACCGTCCGCGACGATTGCGGCGGGTTGGGGCATGGCGGGGTCTCCGGTCTCTCGGCAACGTCCTGACCTGAGGAAACGTACGAACCGAAGCACTGTGCCGACCATGGCGGCAGCACCCGGGCCGGGAGGGGGGTGGCCTCCCCGCGGGTGGGGGGTGCACCCCCGGACGGGCCCGGGGGCTGGCGACACTCCGGTCGGCGGTGCCGCACGTCACAGCCGCGTGGTTGCGGAGCGGACGTCGGCGTGCTGTACCCTCGGCGACCCACTCAGTAGTCAAATTTGAGGAACCAGCATCACCGTGCAGAGGACCTCCCTGACCACCCCGCCCGACCTCACCGAACTCGCCCACTGCTGTGCCGTGTTCCTGCCCGCCGACCCCGCGCGTACGGGCCGGGTCGCCTTCTGGCGGCCCGACGGCCACGCCCCTTCGGCCGTCGCGCACTCGCCCGTGACGGACCTGACGGTCGTCCTTCCCGGCGGGGACGGAGTCACGCGGATGACCGTCCCCGCCGTCACTCTCCCGCTGCGCGCGGCACTGCCCGTCCTCATGCGCGCGCGGGCCGACGGACAAGGGCACCGCGCCACGGTCTTCTGGGGCGCGGCAGCCGTGCTGGGCCTGCACCTCACGGCGCGCGGCCTGCTGCTGCCCGGCCTCTCGGCGGGCGACCACGACGCGTGGCGCGCGGCTCCCCTGCACGGCGCCGACGCGGAGCAGGTGGGCGCGCTGGCCGCCGCGATGCCGCCCGAGGCGCATGCCGTGCCGCTCGACGCCACCGGGCGGCTGCGGCTGCCCGACCCCGAACGCCTGCTGCGTGCCTTCCTGGACGCGGTGGCCGACACGCTGCCCCGCTCACCGGCCGCGTCCCTCGTCACCGGCGGTCCCGCCTACGCGGCACCGCAACGGCAGCACGTGCCGGAACACCGGGCGTGGGCCGCCGAGGTCGCCGCGGGACACGACGCGGGGGTGCGGATCTCGGTGCGCGTCGAGGTGCCGGGACTGGGCTCCGCAGAGTCCGGCGGGCCGGACCCGCGGTTCCGTGCGGTGCTGCAGGTGCACAGCGTGAGCGGTCCCGCGCGGGTCGCCGACGCCGTGGACGTCTGGGACGGTTCCGGATCCGATGCCGCGGCCGGGCCCTTCGGTGCCCGGGCCCGGACGGACGTCCTGCTCGCGCTGCGCCGCGCGGCCCATGCGTGGCCGCCGCTGTCCCCGCTGCTGTCGGCGACCGTGCCGGACGCCGTCGAACTCGCCGACGAGGAGATCGCCGAACTGCTCGGAGAGGGCGTGAGGGCGCTCGCCGCGACCGGGGTCGAGGTGCACTGGCCGGCGGAGACGACCCGGGGGCTGACGGCCGGGGCGACCGTCGGGCCGCCCGACGGCGCGGACGACGCCCGGGGCCGTCCGCCGGGGCCTGGGAGCGTGCTGTCCGCCGACGCCCCGGTCGCCTTCGACTGGTGGTTCGCGCTGGGCGGTCAGCGGCTCACCCGCGCGGAACTGGACCACCTGGCGGAGGCGAACCGGCCGCTCGTACGGCTGCGCGACCGGTGGGTGCTGGTCGACCCCGGCGAGGTGCGCCGGGCCCGGGCCCGGCAGGACCGGAAGATCACCTCCGTGGAGGCGCTGGGCGCCGCTCTGACGGGCTCCGCCGACGTCGACGGCCTCCGTGTCGAGGTCCGGCCGACCGGATGGCTGGCGGCCCTGCGGGACCGCCTCACGGGCCCGCACGCGCAGGAGCCCGTCGCGCAGCCGGCCGCGCTCGCCGCACGGCTGCGCGACTACCAGCTGCGCGGCCTGGGCTGGCTGTCGCGGATGACGTCGTCGGGCCTCGGCTGCTGCCTGGCCGACGACATGGGGCTCGGCAAGACGATCACACTGATCGCGCTCCACCTGCACCGGCAGCAGGACCCGGTGACGAGCGGTCCCTCCCTGGTTGTCTGCCCGACATCCCTGATGGGCAACTGGCAGCGCGAGATCGAGAGGTTCGCTCCCGGTACGCCCGTGCGCCGCTTCCACGGGGCGCGGCGCGATCTCGCGGACCTCGCGGACGGTGAGTTCGTCCTGACCACGTACGGCACGATGCGTACGGACGCGCCGCGCCTGGCCGAGGTGGCCTGGGGCATGGTCGTGGCGGACGAGGCGCAACACGTGAAGAACCCGTACTCGGCCACGGCCCGGCAGTTGCGCACCATCGGGGCACGCGCGCGCGTGGCACTCACCGGCACGCCCGTCGAGAACAACCTGTCCGAGCTGTGGGCGATCCTCGACTGGGCGACTCCGGGCCTGCTGGGCAGGCTGGGCACCTTCCGCTCGCGCTACGCACAGGCCGTCGAGAGCGGACGGGACCCGGCCGCCGCCGAGCGCCTCGCCCGGCTCGTCGGACCGTTCCTGCTGCGCCGCCGCAAGTCGGACCCGGGCATCGCGCCCGAACTGCCACCGAAGACGGAGACCGATCACGCCGTCACGCTCACCGGGGAACAGGCCGGGCTCTACGAGGCCCTGGTGCGCGAGACGCTGGCCGAGATCTCCTGCGCGGACGGCATGGCGCGGCGCGGTCTGGTCGTGAAGCTGCTGACCGGTCTGAAGCAGATCTGCAACCACCCGGCGCACTTCCTCAAGGAGGACCGGCCGGTGATCACCGGACGCTCGGGGAAACTGGAGTTGCTGGACGAACTGCTCGACACCGTCCTCTCCGAGGACGCGAGCGTGCTGGTCTTCACGCAGTACGTGCGGATGGGACGGCTGATCGAACGGCACCTGGCGGCGCGCGGCACGCGGTCGCTGTTCCTGCACGGAGGCACACCCGTCACGGAGCGGGAGGCCTCGGTCCGCCGCTTCCAGGACGGCGAGGTCCCGGTGTTCCTGCTGTCCCTGAAGGCCGCGGGCACGGGGCTCAACCTCACGCGCGCGGAACACGTCGTGCACTACGACCGCTGGTGGAACCCGGCGGTCGAGGCCCAGGCCACCGACCGGGCGTACCGCATCGGCCAGCAACGGCCCGTGCAGGTGCACCGGCTGATCGCTGAGGGGACGATCGAGGATCGTATCGCCGACCTGCTGCACCGCAAGCGTGACCTGGCCGAGGCGGTCCTCGGATCGGGTGAGTCCGCGCTCACGGAACTGACCGACGCCGAACTGGCCGCGCTGGTGGAGCTGCGAGGAGGACCCCGATGAACGACCACGGCACCGAGACGGAGCGGACCTTTGCCGCGCTGTCGCCCGCGCGCGGGCGCGCTTTCGCGCAGACGTGGTGGGGACACGCCTGGCTGAAGGCGCTGGAGGACACGGCGCTGGACGGTCAGCAGGTACGGACGGGACGGCGGCTCGCCCGATCGGGAGCGGTGGGCGCCGTGACGGTGCGCCCGGGCCGCATCACCGCGGTCGTGTACGACCAGGACCGTACGGCACACCGTGCGGACGTCCTGCTGGAGCAGTTGCCCGAGGACCGGTGGGCCCGGTTCCTCGACCTGGCCGTGGAACGGTCCGGGTATCTCGCGGCCCTGCTGGACCGCGACCTGCCGCCCCATCTCGTCGAGGACGCGTCGGCCGCCGGCATCGAACTGCTTCCCGGGATCGGCGACCTGGAGCCGCGCTGCGACTGCGACGCCTGGGACCACTGCGGGCACACGAGCGCGCTGTGCCATCTCGCGGCGCGGTTGCTCGACCAGGATCCCTTCGTGCTGCTGCTGATGCGCGGGCGTGACGTGCGGACCCTGTTCGGCGAGCTTCGCGCGCGGGATGCCGCGCGGAGCGACGCACCGAGCGCGCAGGAGGGCGTGGACGCGGCGGCGGCCTATGCGGCGGGGCGCGCCCTGCCACCGTTGCCGCCCGTGCCCCTTGCGCCCGCCGAGCCGGGCCTGCCGCCGTCGCTGGGCACCGAGACCGCCCCGGCACCCGGGCTCGATCCGGCCGCCCTGGAGTTCCTGGCCGCGCAGACCGCCGCCACGGCCTGCAGGTGGCTCGACGGGGCGCGGGAGGACACGCCCGGGAGCCACCCGGCGGACGAGGACGGCCTCACCGTCGCGCAGGATGCCGTCCGCCTTGCCGCGGGCCTCTTCGAGAGCGAGGGCGGTGCCGCCCCCGCGGGCCGTGCGGACGACGTCCTGCTGGACCGGCTGGCCATCGGCTCAGGACGTGACAGGGCACAGCTCTCGCGGGCCGTGCGCGCCTGGCGGGCGGGCGGCGCCGCCGGGTTGTCCGTACTGGAGGAGGGGTGGACCCCCGACGGCGAGGCCCGGGTGCGCGCGCGTGCCGCACTGGCGTCGGCCTGGGAGGAGGGGGACCGCCCCTCGCTGCGGGCCACGGGCAACCGTTGGACCCTCGTCGGCGCGGCCCACCAGATCCGGTTGGGGCAGGACGGCCGTTGGTGGCCTTTTCGCAAGGAGAACGGCCACTGGGAGCCGATGGGCGCCGCGGCCCACGACCCGGCGACCGCCCTCGCCACGGCACAAGGCACCCCTGTGGAAGACGCGACGGAGGAGGACGCCACGAGGGAGGACGCCACCCAGGGAACCCGTCGGCCCCGGGCCACGGGCCCTGACCACACGAAGAGCTGAGGCAGCGCCGGCTCACCTCCACGACAGCGCGCCCCCGTCGGCCCGAGGCCGACAGCCCGTGGACGCCCGTCGTTCACCCGCCCGTCGGCCGCCGTAGCGCGCGGGCCCCAACCCTGACGGCTGTCAGCACAGTTGTGTTCTCAGGAGGCCCGATGTCCTCGCACGCCCCCGGTCGGCGCCGCGTCCGCCGTTCTCTCGCGACGGGGCTCCCGCTCGCCCTGCTCGCCTCGGTCGTCGCGGCCGGCGCGGCGGCGGCCGCCCCCGCCGGTGAGGCCCGCACCGGGAAGGCCCGCACGGGCGACGCCCGCGTCATCCGCACGGCGACGCTCCCCGACATACCGCTCGGCGCGTTCAGCAACCGGCTGCTGCCGGGCACCGTGGACGACGACCGGGGTGTGGACCTGGGTGGTATCGGCAGCGACATCTACCCGGCGGGCCGCAAGGGCGAGTTCTGGACGGTCACCGACCGCGGGCCCAACGGGCAGATCAAGGTGGCCGGCAAGAAGCGCCGCACGTTCCCGGTGCCAGGCTTCGACCCGGCGATCGTGAAGATCCGCGTGGCGGGCGACCAGGTACGGGTACTGGACGCGATCCCCCTGACGACGTCCTCCGGCAGGCCCGTCACCGGTCTGCCCGACCAGGCGGGGCGGGACGAGGCGCCGTACACCTACGACGCCCGGACACCCCTGTCGTACGACCCGAACGGCCTCGACACGGAGGGCATCGTCCGGGCGGCGGACGGCTCCTTCTGGCTCGTCGACGAGTACGGCCCCTCACTGGTCCACGTCTCCGCGCGCGGGAAGGTGCTCACGCGGTACGTGCCCAAGGGGCTGCGACTCACCGGCGCGGACTACCCGGTGGTCGAGGCGCTGCCCTCCGTCCTGCTGCACCGGAAGGTCAACCGCGGTTTCGAGGGACTGGCGCAACTGCCGGACGGTGACCTGGTGATGGCTCTGCAGAGCCCGCTGCCGCTGCCCGACGCGGACGCGGGGGACGCCTCGCGCACGACCCGGCTGCTGCGCTTCTCACCCCGCCGGCAGGCGGTCACCGCCGAGTACACGTACCGCTTCGACCCGGTGGACGTGGTCGATCCCGGCGAGGACGACACATCGGAGTTGAAGATCTCCTCGGTGGTCGCCGTGGGCCGGGACCGGCTGCTGGTGGAGGAGCGCACCGACAGGGCGGCGCGGCTGCACCTGGTGCGGCTGGAGCGCCGGGCGGACATCCTCGGGGGGCGCTGGGACGACGACACCGCCTCGCCGTCGCTGGAGCAGCTCGACGACCCGGCGGCGGCCGGCGTGCCGGTGCTCGGCAAACGGCTGGTCGTCGATCTGGGCAGAGTCGCGGGGGTGCCGGGGAAGGTCGAGGGTGTCGCGCGCGTGGACGAGCGGACGCTCGCCCTCGTCAACGACAACGACTTCGGGATGACGGACGGCGCGGACGCGTTCGACGCGCGGGGCCGGCTGGTGGACAGCGGTGTCGAGACGACCGTGACCTACGTGCGGCTGCCGCACGGCATCTGATGTCCCGTCGTCGTGTGGGCGGTACGCGCGCGCGTACCGCCCACACCACGTCCTGGGCTCAGCCCCGGGCGCCGAGCAGGTGGTCCATGGCGAGCTGGTCGAGGTGTTCGAAGGCCATCCCGCGCGCGGCGGCGGCATCGGTGTCGAAGTCCTCGTAGGCGGAACGGTCGGCCAGGAGTGCCTGCACGCCGTCGGCGGCGGTGGGCTGGGCGAGCTGGTCGAGGCGGGCGGCGCGCAGGGCCTCCTGGACCTCGGGGTCGGCTCGGAAGGCGGCGGCGCGCTCCTTGAGGATGAGGTAGTTGCGCATGCAGCCGGCCGCGGAGGCCCACACGCCGGCGAAGTCCTCGGTGCGCGGGGGCTTGAAGTCGAAGTGGCGCGGGCCGTCGTAACCGGCACTCTCCAGCAGGTCGACCAGCCAGAACGCGGCGCGCAGGTCCCCGGCGCCGAAGCGCAGGTCCTGGTCGTACTTGATGCCGGACTGGCCGTTGAGGTCGATGTGGAAGAGCTTGCCCGCCCACAGGGCCTGGGCGATGCCGTGCGGGAAGTTCAGGCCGGCCATCTGCTCGTGGCCCACCTCGGGGTTGACGCCGTACAGCTCGGGGCGTTCCAGGCGTTCGATGAAGGCCAGGGCGTGGCCGACGGTGGGCAGCAGGATGTCGCCGCGCGGCTCGTTGGGCTTGGGCTCGATCGCGAAGCGCAGGTCGTAGCCCTGGGAGGTGACGTACTCGCCGAGCAGGTCGAAGGCCTCCTTCATCCGGTCCAGCGCCGCGCGCACGTCCTTGGCCGCGCCGGACTCGGAGCCCTCCCGGCCGCCCCAGGCCACGTACGTCTTCGCGCCCAGCTCCGCCGCCAGGTCGATGTTGCGGATCGTCTTGCGCAGCGCGTAGCGGCGCACGTCGCGGTCGTTGGCGGTGAAGGCGCCGTCCTTGAAGACGGGGTGCGTGAAGAGGTTGGTGGTGGCCATCGGGACCGTCATGCCGGTCGCTTCCAGCGCCTGCCGGAATCGCTTGACGTGGGCCTCGCGCTCGGTGTCCGAGGACCCGAAGGGAATCAGGTCGTCGTCGTGGAAGGTCACTCCGTACGCGCCCAGCTCGGACAGGCGCTGCACCGACTCGACCGGGTCCAGGGCGGGGCGCGTGGCGTCGCCGAAGGGGTCCCGTCCCTGCCAGCCGACGGTCCACAACCCGAACGTGAACCGGTCCTCGGGGGTGGGCTGGTAGTTCATGCCGCGGCTCCTTGCTCGCTTGCGACTATTTCGTCATGGCGATTTACAAATTAGTATGCCGACGCGTCCCTGGGAAGGGACAACGGGGCGCCCACCGGTCCCGAACGCGGGACGCGGGCCCCACCGTGCCAGGATTTCCGCAGGTCACAGCCGCTCGAGCCGCGAAAAAAGAGGAGAGCCGATGTCAGCAGCCGAGGGTCCGCTCGTCGTCGGTGTGGACTCGTCCACCCAGTCCACCAAGGTGCTCGTCGTCGACGCGGCCACCGGTCAGGTCGTGGCGAGCGGTCAGGCACCGCACACGGTCTCCGCCGGTGCCGGCCGCGAGAGCGATCCACGCCAGTGGTGGGAGGCCCTGTGCACGGCGCTGCACCAGTGCGGGGACGCGGCGCACGAGGCCGCCGCCGTGTCGATCGGCGGGCAGCAGCACGGGCTGGTCACCCTGGACGCGCACGGGGACCCCGTGCGGCCGGCGCTGCTGTGGAACGACGTGCGCTCGGCCCCGCAGGCCCGCCGTCTCGTGGCCGAACTGGGCGGCCCGAAGGCCTGGGCGGACCGTACGGGCAGTGTGCCGGGCGCCTCGTTCACGGTCACCAAATGGGCCTGGCTCGCCGAGCACGAGCCCGAGGCGGCACGATCGGTGGCCGCCGTGCGCCTGCCGCACGACTACCTGACCGAGCGGCTGACCGGCCAGGGCACCACCGACCGCGGTGACGCCTCGGGGACGGGCTGGTGGGCGTCCGCCACCGAGGCGTACGACGAGGAGATCCTGGCCGGGATCGGTCTCGACCCCGCCCTGCTGCCCCGGGTCGTACGGCCGGGAGAGGTGGCGGGAACGGTGCGCGACATCCATGACCTGCCCTTCTCCAAGGGCACCCTGGTGGCTCCCGGTACCGGCGACAACGCCGCCGCGGCGCTCGGCCTCGGGCTGCGCCCTGGCACCCCGGTCCTCAGTCTGGGCACGTCGGGCACGGTGTACGCGGTCTCCGAGCACCGTCCGGCCGATCCGACCGGCACCGTGTCGGGGTTCGCCGACGCACGCGGGGACTGGCTGCCGCTCGCCTGCACCCTGAACTGCACGCTCGCCGTCGACCGGATGGCCACGCTGCTCGGCCTCGACCGGGAGGCCGTCGAACCCGGCACCGAAGTCACCCTGCTCCCCTACCTGGACGGCGAACGCACCCCCGACCTGCCGAACGCCACCGGCCTGCTGCACGGGCTGCGCCACGACACGACCGCCGGGCAGCTCCTGCAGGCGGCCTACGACGGGGCCGTCCACTCCCTGCTCGGCGCGCTGGACCTGGTCCTCGACCAGGACGCCGACCGCACCACCCCCCTGGTGCTGATCGGCGGCGGCGCCCGCGGCACGGCATGGCAGCAGACCGTACGCCGGCTGTCGGGCCGGCCGGTGCGGATCCCAGAGGCCGGGGAACTGGTCGCGCTGGGTGCCGCGGCCCAGGCGGCGGGACTGCTGACCGGCGAGGACCCGGCCGCCGTCGCCCGCCGCTGGAAGACGGCCGACGGCCCGGTGCTCGACCCCGTGGAGCGGGACGAGGCGACGCTGGAGAGGATCTCCGGGGTACTCTCCGACGCGGCGCCGCTGCTGGAGCGGGGGACGCGGGAGCACTGACAGGACCGGCGGGACCTGGCCGGACATCGTCCGCCGAGGCCCCGCCGCCGGACACGGACCGAGGACGACGGAGGCATGACCGCACCGCTGAACGATCCCCGCCCGACCGGTCCGGGACGTGCGCTGTCCGACACGCAGCAGGGCATGCGCCGCCGCAACCTCGCCCGGGTCCTGCACACCGTCAGCGCCGAAGGGCCGCTGTCGCGGGCCGCGGTCGCCTCACGCATCGGGCTGACCCGTGCGGCGGTGTCGACGCTGGTCGACGAACTCGTCCGCTCCGGCCTCCTGGAGGAACTGGGGCCCGAGCGGCCCGGCCGGGTGGGCCGCCCCGGCTCGGCGCTCGCCGTCAGCGGGCGCGGCCCGGCCGGGATCGGCGCCGAGGTCGGCGTCGACCACCTCGCGGCCTGCGTGGTCGACCTGCGCGGGCAGGTCAGGGCCCGGGCCGTGCGGCACGGCACGAACCGGGGGCGCGCCCCGCGACCGGTGACCGAGGATCTCACCGCGCTGATATCCCAGGTGGTCGCCGAGGCGGAGCGGCAGGGCCTGTGGCCGGCGGGGCTCGCCGTCGCCGTGCCCGGTCTGGTCGCACGGGACGGCCGTACGGTCGTCCGCGCCCCCAACCTGGACTGGCACGACACCGACCTCGGCGCCCTGATGCCCGACGCGTACGCCCTGACCGTGGACAACGAGGCGAACTTCGGCGCTCTGGCCGAACTCTGGCTCGGCGAGCACACACCGCAGGATTTCCTGCACGTGTCCGCGGAGATCGGCATCGGCGCCGCGCTGGTGGTCGACGGGCGGCTGCTGCGCGGAACCCGTGGCTTCGCCGGCGAGCTGGGGCATGTGCCGGTCGAACCGGAGGGACCCGCGTGCCCGTGCGGCGGCCGGGGCTGCCTGGAGCAGTACGCGGGCGAGGAGGCCGTGCTGCGGGCCGCCGGGCTGGCAGCGGGCGAGGGGCGGGTCGGGCTGCTCGCCGGCCGCGCCGCCGCGGGCGACGCCGGCGTGCGGCGGGCCCTGCGCGACGCCGGCCGGGCACTCGGCGTCGCGCTGACCGGCGCGGTCAACCTGCTCGATCCGCAGGCCGTCGTGCTCGGCGGGGCGCTGGCCGGACTCGCTCCCTGGCTGCTGCCCGCGCTGGAGGCCGAGCTGGACCGGCGCACCGCGGGACCGGCCTGTCCGGTGTCCGTCTCGCGGTTCGGCCCCGAGGGGCCGCTGCTGGGCGCCGCGCACGCGGTGGTCCGAGCCGTTCTCGACGACCCCGCGGCAGTGGCCGAACGCCTCTGAAACCTGGCGCAGTTCACTCGTCCGAGTGGTCGAGTTGTCCACAATCCGCCGCCCGTCCACGGATCCTTGCCGTGCCCTTCTGCCCAACCCGTCGGCGCCGTACCGTGATTCACGCGAGGCGCCGTGCACGGGCGGACGACGGCGCACCGCACCCACCCGGTCGCACCCCCGTTGCCGTGGTGTGCGACACCAACCGGACACAAGGGCCGGGCTCCGCACGGAGCGCCCGGCCGTGCGCGAGACTCACCGCCACCGACGGACATCCCTCCACGCACCCGCAGAACCCCACGAAGAGCGAGATCCCCCCACACGGACAGCCCCCACACGAGAAAGGTCCTCGCCCATGGACCGGGCCGGATCCCAGCCCAGCCGACGGCGCATCCTGAAGGGCGCCGCCCTCGCCGCCGTCCCCGCCGCCTTACTCCCCGCCTCCCGCGCCACGGCGCACCCCCGGCCCCGGTCCGTGCCCCGGACCGCCGACTACCCGCCCGCCGAATGGCAGCCGGCCTCCAGCTCCAACTACACGGCCTCCGACCGGCCCACCAGCTACTCCCTCGACCGAGTGATCATCCACGTCACCCAGGAGACCTACGCCAACACACTGGCCATCTTCCAGAACCCGGCGAAGAAGGTCTCCGCGCACTACCTCGTCCGCTCCGCCGACGGGCACGTCGCGCAGTGCGTCCGCGAGTCGGACATCGCGTGGCACGCGGGCAACTGGGACTACAACACCCACAGCATCGGCATCGAGCACGAAGGGTGGGTGGACAGGCCCGCGTACTTCACCGACGCGCTGTACGAGCAGTCGGCCCGGCTCACCTCGGCGATCTGCGACCGGTACGGGATCCCCAAAGACCGTGCGCACATCATCGGGCACTACGAGGTACCGGGCACCGACCACACCGATCCCGGACCGCACTGGGACTGGGTCCGCTACCTGAGAATGGTCAACTTCGACTGACACCGGCCGCCCACCCGCCCGCGCAGCCCCCGGCCGCCGTAGGATCCGCCGGCCCGCCTCCGGCTCCCCCCTCCCCGGGCCCAGCGGTCCGCACCCGAGCACCCCGAGCCCACCGTCCCCGCCCAGCCTAGCCCGCACCCGGCCACCCCCGGGTCCACCGTCCCCACCCGGTCCGCGCCCGGCCACCCCCGGACCCACCGGCTCTCACCCCGTCGCCCCGGGGGCCGGCGGTCCGCTCCCGCGCTGCGCGTGCGGTGGGCCCCCGCGCGGAGCACGCTGGAAGCCAGCACCCGGGGCATGCCCCCGGGCGCGGGGCGAGCGGACGGACGGGCGCGGCCGAAGGAGGCCCCAGTGGCGTACGGAGACCCCGGACGACCTGTGGAGAAGACCCCGGCCGCCATGCTGGAGGCGCTTTTCACCAGCTCACCGGTCGGGCTGCATCTCCTGGACCCCGAGCTGCGGGTGGTGCGGCTGAACACCGCGGCACCCCTCGTGCGGGGGGAGGCCCCGGACGACCTGGCCGGGCGGCCGATCCGGGACGTCTACCGCATGGTCGAGGACAACGACATGGAGACCGCTCTGCGCGAGGTGCTGGAGACCGGCGAGCCCCTGTTTCAGCGGCTCGTGGGGGCACGCGTCGAAGGGGAGCCGCCCGAGGAGCGCTGCTTCGAGACGACCGCCCTGCGTCTGGAGGGCCGTGGCGGCGACGTGCTCGGTCTCGCGGTCACCGCGGTCGACGTCACCGAACGCGAACGGGTCCGAGCCCGCTCCCGGGTCCTCGACGCGGTGCTGCGACGGGTCGGGCGGACCCTGGACCCGGTGGTGACCGGCGACGAGCTGGTCGCGGCCGTGGTCCCCGAGTTCGCGGACATCGCGGTCGTGGAGGTGGTGGAATCGGTGATCCGGGGCGACGAGCCCCCGCCCGCTCCGCTGCCGCCGGGCACGCCGTTGATGCGCACCGCCTTCCGCAGCGGCACCACGCATCCGCCGCAGGCGCACCCGGTCGGCGACGTGCGGCGGCTGCCGGCGCCCACGCCCTTCACGCAGGCCCTGACCGACCTGCGCCCCCGCATCGTCCCACTGCGTCCGGGGGACGAGTGGATGCCGGCCGACCCGCCGCGCATGGAGGCCGTGCGTTCCTCGGACGCCCACACGCTGCTCGCGGTGCCCCTGGCCCTGCGTGACACGGTGCTGGGGCTGGTCAGTCTGTACCGGTCGGGCGAGTCGCCGCCGTTCGACGCGGACGACCACCGGCTCGCGGTCGAGGTCGCCGCCCACACGGCCCTGTGCATCGACAACGCCCGGCGTTTCGTCCGTGAGCACACCGTCGCCGCGACGGTCCAGCGCCAGTTGCTGCCCCGCCGCCCCGAGTCGCACGCCTCGCTGGAGACCGCCTACCTGTCGGTCACCGGTGCCGACCCGGGCGCCTGGTACGACACCGTCGCCCTGTCCGGCGCCCGCACCGCACTCGTGGTCGGGAACGTCTCGGGCCGGGGGGTGAACGCGGCGGCCAGCATGGGCCAGCTGCGTACGGCGCTCAGGTCGCTGTCGGCGTTCGACCTGCCGCCCGACGAGTTGCTGGCCCGCCTGCACGACACAGCGTCCGAGCTGGCGTTCGAGCGCGCGCATCTGCCGCTGGGCGATCCGCTGCGCCGGGAGGCGCTCACCGCCAACTGCGTGTACGCCGTCCACGATCCGCTGACCGGTACCTGCGTGACGGCGGCGGCCGGCGAGCTGGCGCCCGTCGTGATCCGGCCCGACCACACCGTCGGTATCCCCGACACCCCGAGCGGGCCGCCCCTGGGCGCGGCGCAGGACGCGCCGTTCGCGACCGCCGAGTTCGACGTGCCCGCCGGGAGCGTGCTGGTCTTCACCAGCGACCCCCTGGTCACCGCCTACCTGGCGGACTCCTCCCGGCCGCTGCGGGCGGCCCCGGACTACGCCGACCGGCCGTTGCAGGAGTTGTGCGACGCCGTCGTCTACGCCCTCCCGGACGGCCTGGGGGCGGGCGACGCCGCGGTGATCGTCGCCCGCACCCGGTCCTTCCCGCCCGGCGCGTTCGCCTGCTGGCGGCTCGGCGGCGACAGCGCGGCGGTGGGGACCGCCCGCGCCCGCGCGCGCAGGCAGCTCACCGAGTGGGGCGTGGACGACGAGACCGCGTACAACACACAGGTCATCATCAGCGAGTTCGTCACCAACGCCCTGCGCTACGGGAGCCCGCCCATCGAACTCCGCCTGATCCACGACCGCACGCTCACCTGCGAGGTGCGCGACGCCGGCCAGGCCGCCCCTCACCTGCGCCACGCCCGCACCGCCGACGAGGGCGGACGCGGCCTGTTCATCGCCGCCCGACTGGCCCGGGCCTGGGGAATCCGCTACACGGCGACGGGCAAGACCGTGTGGGCCGAACAATCACTGGCGGACGGCCACTGACACCCGCGCCGCTTCGCTACGCTGACCGCGTCCGTCCGCGCCGGCGGACCCTACCGCCCCCGCGGAACCGGCCCGCGCGCGGCATCCGCGCGATCACCGGAGCCGCCCGATGCAAGTCCGCCGTGTCGTACCCAACGTCCGGTCCGAGGCCATGGAGGAGAGCGCGGACTTCTACGGGCTGCTGGGCTTCGAGGAGGTCATGGACCACGGCTGGATCAGGACGCTCGCGTCCACGGTGAACCCCGCCGCGCAGATCAGCTTCATGGGCGCGGACCGGACGGCTCCCGTCGCGCCCGACCTGAGCGTCGAGGTCGACGACGTCGACGCCGCCCACGCGGCGCTGCGCGAGCGCGGCGCGGAGATCGTCCACCCGCTCACCGACGAGGAGTGGGGCGTACGGCGGTTCTTCGTCCGGGACCCGGCCGGCCTCGTCGTCAACGTGCTCGGGCACCGCTGACACCCGAAGGAGTGCGTTTTCCCGTCCGTCGCCGAGTCGTCGGCGCACGGACACCGCCCCGGGCACGGGCTTCTGCTGCACTTCCTCCCTGAGTCCGAACCGAGTTGACGAGGCATCAGGGGGCACGGTGAACACTGCGGGAGTTGTGACGACGCGTCGGGCCGGGCGGTGCAGAACGGTGCTGACCGTTCTCCTCGCCGCCGGCACACTGGCGGGAACGGCCCTTGTGGGAGCGGCGGCACCGGCCGGTGGCGCGCAACGTGCCGAGGAGATCGCGCCGGGTGTCGAGTACCGCGACTTCGACCTCGCCGCGGCCCACGGGCGGGTCCGCGTCCACCTGGTCGGCGTCGACCTGAACAACAAGCACGTCCACGTGGGCCTGTTGCATCCGGACGCGGTGGCGGCGCGCGGCACGGTGTCCCGGCTCGCCGACACCCAGGGAGCGCTCGCGGGCATCAACGGCGACTTCTTCGACATCACCGAGACCCAGCATCCGGGTGTCCCGGCGACCGGCGCGGCGGTCGGCCCGGAGATCGCGGACGGGAGGGCGCTGAAGGCCGCCGTGCCGCGCGGGCAGCGGTTCGGCCCCGCCCTGCCGCCCGGCACGAGCACCGAGGACGTCCTCGGGGTGGACGCGGACCGCACGGCCCGCCTCGACCGGCTGACCCTGTCCGGCTCGGTGACCACACCCGAAGGGCGGCTGAAGCTCGGCGGGTTCAACCAGTACGCGCTGCCGGTCGGTTCGATCGGCGCGTACACCTCCGACTGGGGCGGCCTCTCCCGGGCCCGTGCCGTGTGCGGTACGGACTCGGACCGCGCCGCTGCGTGCAGTACGGACACGTACGAGGTGACGGTCAGGGGCGGCCGGGTGGTCGCCAGGGCCGGCGCGCCCGGCAGCGGAGCCGTCCCCGCGGGCACCACGGTGCTGGTGGGCCGGGAGACGGGTGCGCAGCACCTGCGTAAGCTGTCCATCGGCGAGTCGGTGACCGTCGAGCACCGCCTGACGGCGGCCTCCGGCGTGGCGTACACGTTCGCGGTCGGGGGCTTTCCGGTGCTGCGCCGGGGTGCCGCGCTGCCCGGTCTCGACGGCACGACGCCGGCCGTGCGCACCGCCGCAGGCATCACGGACGGCGGGCACCGTCTGCTGCTCCTGGCCCTCGACGGTGCGTCCGAGTACCGCAGTGGTCTGACCCTCACCGAAGTCGCCGCCGCGCTGCGCGATCTGGGGGCGACGGAGGGCTTCAGCCTGGACGGCGGCGGCTCCAGCACGCTGGTCGCCCGGAAATCCGGCGGGACGAAGGTGAGCGTGCTCAACCATCCGAGCGGAGGCGTCGAGCGGGCCGTCGCGAACGGGATCGGGGTGTTCCCCGGCTCGTGAGGCGCGCGGGGCCGGCCAGGCGCGCGCCTGTCCGCCTCGCCCGTCCGACGCCTGCGCGTACGGGCCTCAGGGCCGCAGGCTGCTGACGATCTCGGCGGTGGCCGCCAGGCCCTGGTGGATGGTGGGGGCCATGCTGGAGCAGGCCAGGAAGAAGCCGAGGAGGCCGCAGACGAGAGCGTGCGAGAACTTCAGCGCGCCGTTGCGCACGAAGATGATCGCCAGGATCGCGAGCAACAGCACCACAGAGATGGAAATAGTCATCGTGAACCTCCTCCGCCACGCCCACTTCGCGGCTTTCGGCCGCAAGTGTGGCGTAGCGGAGAGTTCGTCCGGGCGGCTGACGTGTCCGCCGAACGTGTGGTTCTGCGGTGGGCTCAGGACCGGCTCAGCGCCGGCCGCTCCGGTCGTCGTGGGCGTCCAGGAAGGCCTCCAGGCCGGCGAGGTCGTCGGTGTTGAGGTGGTCGACGCCGGCGGCGAGCAGTTCGGTCCAGACAGCGTCACGGGCCGCTCCGGGCGCGTCCGGGGTGGCCCAGAACCGCACCCTCTGACCGTGGGCGTGCGCCTGGCCCACGATGCGCCGCAGGGTGCGCCGTTCGGCGTCCGGGAAAGGCCCGGCCCCCGCCCAGGTGAAGTTCGAGATCCAGTTGTCGCTGGTCAGCGGGGCGAACGAGGCGGGAGCGGTGCTGCCGAGGTCGGTGAGCCTGCCGTCGTAGAAGGCCCGGCGTACCGTCTGCGCCTCCATGGGCGCGCGGGCCCCCCGGTCGCCGGAGACGACGGCGGTGACCGGGCCCGGGTGGACTCGGCCGTGCGCGTACGTGGTGAACAGGTGGCGGTGGCGGGCCAGGTGCCGGTCGAGCGCGAGGTAGGTGGCGGCACCCTCCGTCTTGATGTCGATCAGGAGTTGCAGGGGCTCGCGCCGGCCCCGGTAGACGGAGCCGTGGTGGGCGCGGACCCGGGCGGCCAGCGGGTCGAGGTAGAGGGCTTCGAGGGTGCGCCTCGGGTCGAGGTCGACCGGGTCGTGGGCGACCAGGAGCTCGCCGTCCACGAGGTAGATGTCGGCTTCCACGCTGCCGAAGCGGTGGTCGAGCGCGTCCAGCAGGGGCCGCGGGTGCTCGTAGTCGTTGTGGGCGTGGGCGCGCCGGAGCGGGCGCGGGCCGCACCGCCGCTCTCCGGCGGCGGCCGGGACGGGCTGCGCGACGGCCTGCACGGCGGGCAGCGCCACGGTGCCCGCGAGGGCGGCGCCGAGAGTGGTGAGGGCTCTGCGACGGGTGGTGAGGGCCATGCTGCTCTGCCTCCCTTGAGGGACGTACGGGTCCTCAGGGGAGTATGCGCGCGACAGACGCTCAACACGTCTGGCCCAGCGCCGAGTTGGCCGGATGGTCCGCATGCGTTCATTCAGGGACGGCAGGCACGGCGGAGGCCCGCGCCCTCAAGGGTGCGGGCCTCTTGGGGCTGTCAGGGCCTGGGGCCGGAGGGCGGGGGCGCCGGCAGGTCGACCAGGCAGGCCAGCGCGTCGCGGTGGACGCCCGCGGTGCCGTACGCGATCGAGTCCGCCTTGGCCCGCTTCAGGTAGAGGTGGGCCGGGTGCTCCCAGGTCATCCCGATGCCGCCGTGCAACTGGACCGCCTCTTCGGCGGCGTGCACGGCGACGGGCGCCGCGTAGGCCTGGGCGACGGCGACCGCGACGTCGGCGTCCTCGTCCCGGGCGAGCGCGTCGGCCGCGTTGCGCGCGGCGGCGCGGAGGTTGACGACCTCCAGCCACAGCTGGGCGAGCCGGTGCTTGAGCGCCTGGAAGCCGCCGACGGGCCGGTTGAACTGCTTGCGCTCCTTCAGATGGCGCACGGTCTGCGTCAACGCCCAGTCCGCGAGGCCGAGTTGTTCGGCAGCGAGCAGTCCCGCTCCGGCGCGCAGGGCGCGGCGCACGGCGGGTTCGGCGTCGCCGAGGCGGCGGCCCTCGGCCCCGTCCAGCCGCACGCGTGCCACCGGGCGCGTCAGGTCCAGGGAGACTAGCCCGGTGACGGTCGCGGCGGACGACGCGACCGCGTACAGGCCTCCGTCGTCGGCGGGCACGAGCAGCACGTCGGCGGTGGTCGCGTCGGCGACGGCGGTCAGCTCTCCGTGCAGGGTGCCGTTCTCCCGTCGTACGACGGGGTAGGGGGCGCCCGGCGCGGTGTGCAGCCCGACGGCGAGCACCCCGATGGACGTGGCCGAGGCCAGCTCGGTCACCAGGTCGTCCGCGCCGCAGGCCAGCAGCGCCTCCGTGGCCACGACGGCGCTCGTGAGGTAGGGCACGGGCGCGACCGCGCGGCCCAGTTCCTCCGCGACGACGGCGGCCTCGCGGTGGGTGGCCCCCTGGCCGCCCAGCTCCTCGGGCACCAGCAGGCCCGCGAGGCCCATGCCGCCGGCGAGCGTCTTCCACAGGGGCAGGTCGTGCGGGGCCGGCGATTCCACCCGCGCGATCACGTCCGCCGGCCGGCAGTGATCGGTGAGCAGGTCGCGTACGGCGGCGCGCAGCGCCTCTTCCTCCGCGGAGTGCAGGAGGTCCGGCTGGGTGCTCATCGGGCCAGGTCCTTCCAGGCGACGTCCTTGTCGGTGCGCGGTTCGGCGGGCAGGCCCAGCACGCGCTCGGCGACGATGTTCAGCAGGACCTCGCTGGTCCCGCCCTCGATGCTGTTCCCCTTGGACCGCAGGTAGCGGTAGCCGGCGTCGCGGCCGGTGAAGTCGACCAGTTCCGGGCGGCGCATGGTCCAGTCGTCGTACAACAGCCCCTCCTCACCGCGCAGTTCCACCTCCAGGCCGCTGATCTCCTGGTTGAGGCGGGCGAAGGCGAGCTTCATGCCGGAGCCCTCGGGGCCGGGCTGGCCGGCGACGAGCTGCTGGCGCAGCCGCTCCGCGGTGAGGCGGGCGACCTCGGCCTCCACCCACAGTTCCAGCAGCCGCCGGTGCAGGTCGTGGGTACGCAGCTGCGGGCGTTCGCGCCAGGTCCTGGCGACCGGGCCGATCATGCCGCCCTCGCGGGGCAGCCGCATGCCGCCGATGGAGACGCGTTCGTTCATCAGGGTGGTCTGCGCGACCCGCCAGCCGTCGCCCGCTTCGCCGAGTCGGTGGGAGTCGGGGATACGGACGCCGGTCAGGAAGACCTCGTTGAACTCGGCCTCGCCGGTGATCTGGCGCAGCGGCCTGACCTCGACGCCGGGGTCGGTCATGTCGCACAGGAAGTAGGTGATGCCCTGGTGTTTGGGCAGGCCGGGGTCGGTGCGGGCGATGAGGATGGCCCAGCGGGCGAGGTGGGCGCTGGAGGTCCACACCTTCTGCCCGTCGACCACCCAGTCCCCCGTGCCGTCGCGGACGGCTCGGGTCCCGAGGGCGGCCAGGTCGGAGCCGGCGCCGGGCTCGCTGAACAGCTGGCACCAGACTTCCTCGCCGGTCCACAGGGGCCGCAGGAACCGCCGCTTCTGTTCTTCGGTGCCGTAGAGCAGGATGGTCGGGGCGGCCATGCCGAGGCCGATGCCGATCCGGCGCGGGTCGTTGTCGGGGGCGCCGGCGGCCTCCAGTTCGGCGTCCACCACGGCCTGCAGGGAGCGGGGCGCGCCGAGTCCGCCGAGGCCCTCGGGGAAGTGCACCCAGGCCAGCCCGGCGTCGAAGCGGGCCTGGAGGAAGGCGAGGCGGTCGGTGTCCCGGGGCAGATGCGCGGCGAGCAACTCCCGGGTGCGGCGGCGCAGTCCGTCCGCGTCGAGGGGGCGGCCGCCGGTCTCGGGGCGGCGATCGGCGCGGCTCACAGGGCGGCTCCGTTCTCCGGTGCGGGCACCACCGTGACGCGCCCGGTGGTGGCGCCGTCGGCGACCCGCTGCACGGCGTCCGCGGCACCGCTCAGCGGCACCCGCTCGCTCACCAGCGGCTTGATCGCGCCCCGGGCGGCCAGCTCGGTGAGCTGCTCGTGGCAGTCCTGGACGAGCTTGGGGTTCTTGGTGTTGTAGAGGCCCCAGTGCAGGCCGAGGATCGAGTAGTTCTTGACGAGGGCGTGGTTCAGGGCCGGGCTCGGGATGGTGCCGCCCGCGAAGCCGACGACGACGATCCGGCCCTCGAAGGCGACGACCTTGGCGGACTGGGCGTACGCCTCACCGCCGACCGGGTCGTAGACCACGTCGGCGCCCCGGCCGCCGGTGGCCTCCTTGACGGCCGCGACGACGTCCTCGCCGCGCCGGTCGACGACGACGTCGCAGCCCAGCTCCCGGGCCACCGCCGCCTTGCGGGGGCCGCCGACGACGCCGATGACCGTGGCGCCCGCCGCCTTGCCGAGCTGCACGGCCGCGCTGCCGACACCGCCGGCCGCGGCGTGGACCAGCAGAGTCTCACCGGCCTGGAGACGGGCCCGGCGGTGCAGGCCGAACCAGCCCGTCTGGTAGCCGATGTGCAGGGCCGCGGCCTCGGCGTCGTCCAGTGCCTCCGGGGCCGGCAGCAGCGCGTCGGCCGCGGCCACGGCGTACTCGGCGAAGCCGCCGTGGGGCAGCGCCGGGTTGGCGAGGACCCTGCGTCCGTCCTCGGTCTCGCCGCAGATCTCCACGCCGGGGGTGAAGGGCAGCGGGGGCCGGACCTGGTACTGGCCCCGGCACAGCAGGGCGTCCGGGAAGTTGATGTTGGCGGCCCGTACCGCGAGCAGGACCTGGCCGTCACCGGGCGTGGGCCGCTCGGTCTCCTCCAGGCGCATCACCTCGCTCGGCTCGCCGTTCTCGTGCACTCGCCATGCCTGCATGCGCCGCCTCCACCGCACTGCGTCGTCCGTCCGGTCGACGGCATACTAAGCGGTCGCTTGCCCTCAGGGGAACAGGGAACCTCAGTCGCCTTCACCGGTCGCGCCGCGCCGTGAGGGCCGCGCCCGCACGTGCATCCGCTCGCCCTGCGGGCCGAACAGGCTCAGGAACTCCACCGGCCCCTCCCCCGTCGACCCGAACCAGTGCGGCACGCGCGTGTCGAACTCCGCCGCCTCCCCCGCAGAGAGCACCACGTCGTGGTCGCCCAGCACGATCCGCAGCTTCCCGGAGAGCACGTACAGCCACTCGTACCCCTCGTGGCTCCGCGGCACCGGTTCCTCCTTGCGCCGCGGTTCGAGCACCTTGTACGCCTGCAACCCGCCGGGCTGCCGGGTCAGCGGCCAGTAGGTACGCCCCCCGCGCACGATCGGCTTCGCCCGCACCCGGGGGTCCCCGACCGGCCCCACACCCACCAGCTCGTCGAGCGGCACCTGGTGGGCCTGCGCGATCGGCAGCAGCAGTTCCAGGCTGGGCTTGCGCAGGCCCGACTCCAGCCGCGAGAGGGTGCTGACGGAGATGCCGGTCGTCTCCGCCAGGGCCACCAGAGTCACCTCCCGCTCCTTGCGGATCCGCCGCAGCCTCGGTCCCACGCCCGCCAGTACGTCGTCCGTCGTCATACCTGTATTGCAGAATCGGCAAACGCATTTGTCAATCCCGCAGGGTTCGGGCGACTGTCGTGCCCGAGAGGGAGGTGGTCACCATGACCGAGAAGACCGACCGCACCGAGGGCCCCGGAGCCCAGGGAGGCGGAACCGAGGGACGCGGAACCGAAGGGTACGAAGTGGTCGTCGTCGGCGGCGGTGCGGCCGGGCTGTCCGCCGCGCTGGTGCTCGGCCGGGCCCGGCGGCGCACGCTGGTCGTCGACGCGGGCGAGCCGCGCAACGCGCCCGCCGCGCACATGCAGGGTTTCCTGACCCGGGACGGTATGTCACCGGCCGAGTTCCTGGCCACCGGCCGGGAGGAGATCGCGCGGTACGGGGTCGGGCTCGTCCGGGACCGGGCGGTGGACGCCGCCCGGGACGTGGACGGCGGGTTCGACGTGACCCTGGCGAGCGGCCGTACCGTCCACGCCCGGCACCTGGTCGTCGCCACCGGGCTGCGGGACGAACTGCCCACGCTCCCGGGCGTGGCCGAACGGTTCGGCGAGGACGTGCTGCACTGCCCCTACTGCCACGGCTGGGAGGTCCGCGACCAGGCCTTCGGCGTGCTCGCCACGACCCCGATGAGCGTGCACCAGGCGCTGATGGTGAGCCAGTGGTCCAAGGACGTCACGCTGTTCCTGCACCAGGTCGCCGAGGACGAGCTGTCCGACACCGACCTGCGCAGGCTCGCGGCGGCAGGCGTCGGCGTCGTGCCGGGCGAGGTGGCGGAAGCGGTCGTCGAGGACGGCCGGCTGACCGGGGTGCGGCTCGCGGACGGGACGACGCACGCCCGCCAGGTCCTGTTCGTCGCGCCGCGTGCGGTGCCACGCAACGAGCTCCTGCTGCGGCTGGGCGCCGAACTGCGCGAGACACCCTTCGGCGCCTACCCGGTGATCGACGAGCGGGGCCTGACGACGGTTCCGGGCCTGTGGGCGGCCGGGAACGCCAGCGGCTTCGCCGAGCAGGTGATCAACGCGGCCAGCCGGGGCTACCGCGCCGGGGTGGCGATCAACGGCGAGCTCGTGTTCGCCGACCTGGACGCGGCGATCGAGGCGGCGGACGCACCTGAGGTGGCGGGGACACCGCAGCCGGCGAAGGCGTAGGCGCTGGTCGCGGCGGACGATCACGGCCCCGCCCGGGCCGGCCACGACCCGCACATGCCCCTCCGCCCGCCGCGCCGCCGGGGCGGGGGTGTGCGGGTGTCCGTCGCGGTGCACCATGGCTGCATGTTGCTCGCCCGGCTCGCACAGGTGTCACAGGAGGTCGCCGCCTCCTCCGCACGGTCCCGCAAGACCGCCCTGCTGGCGGAGTTGTTCCGGGAGGCGGCGGCGGAGGACGTGCCGGTCGTCATCCCGTATCTCGCGGGCAGACTCCCGCAGGGACGGCTCGGCGTGGGGTGGAAGGTGCTCGGCCACCGCGTCCCTCCGGCCGCCGAGCCCTCGCTCACCGTGCGGGAGGTCGACGCCCGGCTGAGCGAGCTGGGCAAGGTCTCCGGCGCCGGGTCGCAGGCCGAGCGCTCCCGGATGGTCGGGGAGTTGATGGGCGCGGCGACACAGGACGAGCAGCGGTTCCTGCTGGGGCTGCTGACCGGCGAGGTCCGCCAGGGCGCGCTGGACGCGGTCGCGGTCGAGGGGCTGGCCGCGGCGACGGGCGCCCCGGCGGCGGACGTACGGCGGGCGGTGATGCTGGCCGGTTCCCTGCAGGCGGTGGCGCAGGCCCTGCTCTCGGAGGGCCCGCCGGCGCTGGAGCGCTTCCGGCTCACCGTAGGCCGTCCGGTGCTGCCGATGCTCGCGCACAGCGCCTCCTCGGTCGCCCAGGCGGTGGAGAAGCTGGGCGCCTGCGCCGTGGAGGAGAAGCTGGACGGGATCCGGGTCCAGGTGCACCGGGACGGCGACAGCGTCCGGATCCACACCCGCACGCTGGACGACATCACGGCCCGGCTGCCGGAGGTCGGCGCGGCGGTGCTCGGGCTGCCGGGCGAACGGTTCGTCCTGGACGGGGAGGTGCTCTCCTTCACTCCCGAGGGCCGGCCGCGTTCCTTCCAGGAGACCGCCGGACGCGTCGGCTCCCGGCTGGACGTGGCCACGGCCGCCGAGGCGGTGCCGGTGTCCCCGGTCTTCTTCGACGCGCTCTCGGTCGGCGACCGTGACCTGCTCGACCTGCCGTTCGCCGAGCGGCACGCCGAGCTGGCCCGGCTGGTCCCGGAGCCGATGCGGGTGAGGCGGACGCTGGTCGCCGGGCCCGAGGACACCGCCCGGGCGGAGGAGTTCCTGGCCCGGAGCCTGGAGCGGGGGCACGAGGGCGTGGTCGTCAAGGCGCTCGACGCCCCCTACAGCGCGGGCCGGCGCGGGGCGTCCTGGCTGAAGGTGAAGCCCGTCCACACGCTCGACCTGGTGGTGCTGGCCGCCGAGTGGGGGCACGGCCGCCGCACCGGCAGGCTGTCCAACCTGCACCTGGGCGCCCTGACCCCCGACGGCGGCTTCGCCATGCTCGGCAAGACGTTCAAGGGAATGACAGACGCCATGCTGGCCTGGCAGACCGAGCGGCTGCGGGCGCTGGCCGTCGAGGAGAAGGGGTGGGGCGTGGTCGTACGCCCCGAACTGGTCGTCGAGATCGCCTACGACGGCCTGCAGCGCTCCACGCGCTATCCGGCGGGCGTCACCCTGCGCTTCGCCCGGGTCGTGCGCTACCGCGAGGACAAACGCCCCGAGGACGCCGACACCGTCCGGACGCTGCTGGCCGCGCACCCGGAGGTACGGCCGTGAACGAGGGAGGGGGCGGGCGGAGCAGGCGCAGCGCCGGGCTGCTCCTCTTCCGGCGCACCGGCGCGGACGGGCTCCCGCGCGCCGACGCGGAAGGCTCCCCGCATGCCGGCGCGGACGGCTTCCGGCGCACCGGCGCGGACGGCACCGGCCTGGAGGTCCTGCTCGGCCACATGGGCGGACCGTTCTGGTCCCGTCGCGAGGCGGGCGCCTGGACCGTGCCCAAGGGCGAGTACGCGCCGGACGAACCCGCCCTGAGCGCCGCCCGGCGAGAGTTCCGCGAGGAACTGGGCGTCGCTCCGCCGGACGGCGAGGCGGTACCGCTCGGCGAGGTCCGGCAAGCGGGCGGCAAGACCGTGACCGTCTGGGCGGTCGAGGGCGACCTCGACCCGGCGGCGGTCGTCCCGGGCACGTTCACGATGGAGTGGCCCCCGCGCTCGGGGCGGACCCAGGAGTTCCCCGAGCTGGACCGTGTGGCGTGGCTCGGCCTCGACCGCGCCCGTGAGGTGATCGTCACCGCCCAGAGCGCGTTTCTCGACCGACTGGCTGAGCACTCGCTCTGACGAGGGCCGCACGCGTTGCGGCGGGCAGCGCGGCGCGCGAAGGTCGAAGCACAGCCCGCTCCCGAGGGAGGTCAGCCATGTCCATCGCCACGGTGAACCCGGCCACCGGCGAGACGATCAAGACGTACGAGGCCATGGGCGAGGAGGAGGTCGAGCGCCGGCTCCAGCTCGCCGAGGCCACCTTCCGCACGTACCGGACGACGTCCTTCGCCGAGCGGGCCCGCCTGATGAACAGCGCAGCGGAGCTGCTCGACGAGGACCGGCAGGAGATCGGCCGGGTGATGACCACCGAGATGGGCAAGCCGGTCGAGCAGGCGCGCGCGGAGGCCGCCAAGTGCGCCAAGGCGATGCGCTGGTACGCCGAGCACGCGGAGGGACTGCTCGCCGACGAGGAACCGGCCGCCGCCGACATGAAGGACTCCGGCGCCTCACGGGCCCTGGTCCGCTACCGGCCGCTGGGTCCTGTGCTCGCGGTGATGCCGTGGAACTTCCCGCTGTGGCAGGTCGTACGGTTCGCGGCGCCCGCGCTGATGGCCGGGAACGTCGGCCTGCTCAAGCACGCCTCGAACGTGCCGCAGACCGCCCTGTACCTGGAGGACCTGTTCCACCGGGCGGGCTTCACCGAGGGCTGCTTCCAGACCCTGCTGATCGGTTCCGGCGCGGTCGACGACATCCTGCGCGACGAGCGGGTGAAGGCGGCCACGCTGACCGGCAGCGAACCGGCGGGGCGGGCCGTGGCGTCCACCGCCGGGGAGATGGTCAAGAAGACGGTGCTGGAGCTGGGCGGCAGCGACCCGTTCGTCGTGATGCCGTCGGCCGACATCGACCGGGCCGCCGAGGTCGCGGTGACCGCGCGGGTGCAGAACAACGGGCAGTCCTGCATCGCGGCCAAGCGGTTCATCGTGCACACGGACGTCTACGACGCCTTCGCCGAGCGGTTCGTGGCCGGCATGCGGGCCCTGAGGACGGGCGACCCGATGCTGGAGGACACCGAGGTCGGGCCGCTCGCCAGCGAGCGGGGCCGGGCCGACCTGGAGGAGCTGGTCGACGACGCCCGGCGCAGCGGGGCGGAGGTGCTGTGCGGCGGCGAACGGCCCGGCGGCCCCGGCTGGTACTACCCGCCGACCGTGCTCGCCGGCATCACCCGTGAGATGCGCATCCACCGCGAGGAGGCCTTCGGCCCGGTCGCCACGCTCTACCGCGCCGCCGACCTGGACGAGGCGGTGCTGATCGCCAACGACTCGTCCTTCGGGCTCAGTTCGAACGTGTGGACGCGGGACGGGGACGAGGTCGACCGCTTCGTACGGGACCTGGAGGCGGGCGGGGTGTACGTGAACGGGATGACCGCCTCGCATCCGGCGTTCCCGTTCGGCGGAGTGAAGCGGTCGGGGTACGGGCGTGAGCTGTCCGGGCACGGAATCCGCGAGTTCTGCAACATCACGACGGTATGGCACGGAGCGTGAGGCTTCCGCGGCTACGATCGCTGTCGTGAACCGCGAAGTGACACTCCCTCTGATCGTCGACGACCGCGGTACCTTGCAGGTGGCCGCGGCCGATGTGAGCAAGCTGCTGCGGACGCTGGGCGGCCGGTGGCTGCGGCTGGTGGAGACCGGGCAGGAGGGGCTCGACGAGGACACGGTCGCCGCCCTGACCATCGAGCTGGCCAAGCTGGCCGACCGGATCGACGTGGCCTGCATCGCGCACAGCAGCGGGGCGGCGTCGGGCTGAACGCCCCGCACCGACGGCATCGGGACGAACGGCTTCGGGCCGAACGGCTTCGCATCCGCGGCGCGGGACCGAGCGCCGTATCGCCCGCCGCGCGCACCGCACCTCCCGCGCGTGCCTTCCCTCCCCCGGCTGCCGCGCCGGCCCGAGCCGCGCCGCAGGCCGCACCAGCGGCACCAGCGGCACCAGCGGCACCAGCGGCACCAGCGGCACCAGCGGCACCAGCGGCACCAGCGGCAGCCCACCTCATCTCACACCCTCACCGCCCACGCCGCGTCCGCCGTCCCCGCGCGAGTCGACCGCCCGGACGCCCCTGCCCCGGCGTGTGCCGCGCCGTCCCGCTCGCCGCGGGCCGCCCACGGCGCGCGCGTCCCCGATCATCGTGCCGTCGCCGAGCGACGCGCGGGCGCGGTCACCGCGTGCCGCCCGGGCCTGTCGGCCGACGCCTGTGACCAGCGGTTTTCCTGTCGCCGTGTCCGCCGCCGCGGCCGTGTCCGCGAGGCCGCCGGGGCCATGCGGTCCCACCCCGCCGTCCCCGGATTGGAGTAGTCCGGCGCGAGATCGTCGCTCTCCCGGGTGATCGTGGGTGGACCACCCTTCTGGGTGCACCACCCTCTGACCGGGGGGCTCCCGGCCCTCCGGAAGGCGAAAGCAGGCACGGATCATGGCGACTTTGTGCAGGCCCTCGGTGTCCGTCCCAGAGCACGTGATCACCATGGAGGAAACGCTGGAGCTCGCTCGCTCCCGGCACGCGGACCACCCGCAACTCGCGCTGGCCCTCCGGCTGATCGAGAACACCGGCGTGCGAACCCGCCACATCGTGCAGCCCATCGAGGAGACCCTGAAGCACCCGGGCTTCGAGGAGCGCAACAAGCTCTACGAGCGCGAGGCCAAGGCCCGGGTCCCCGCGGTCATCCAGCGGGCGCTCGACGACGCGGAACTCCTCACCACCGACATCGACGTGATCATCTACGTCTCGTGCACGGGCTTCATGATGCCCTCGCTCACGGCGTGGCTGATCAACGAGATGGCCTTCGACTCGACCACCCGTCAGATACCCATAGCCCAGCTGGGCTGTGCGGCGGGCGGCGCGGCGATCAACCGTGCGCACGACTTCTGCACGGCCTACCCGGAGGCCAACGCGCTCATCGTGGCCTGCGAGTTCTGCTCGCTTTGCTACCAGCCCACCGACCTCGGCGTCGGCTCGCTCCTGTCCAACGGCCTGTTCGGCGACGGCATCGCCGCCGCCGTGGTCCGCGGCACCGGCGGCACCGGCGTCCGCCTGGAGCGCAACGGCTCGTACCTGATCCCCAAGACCGAGGACTGGATCGCGTACGCAGTCCGGGAGACCGGCTTCCACTTCCTGCTGGACAAGCGGGTGCCCGCCACCATGGAGCCGCTCGCCCCGGCGCTCCAGGACCTGGCGGGACTGCACGGCTGGGACGCCTCCGACCTCGACTTCTACGTCATCCACGCGGGCGGTCCGCGCATCCTCGACGACCTCAGCAAGTTCCTGGAGGTCGACCCGCACGCGTTCCGGTTCAGCCGCTCCACGCTCACCGAGTACGGCAACATCGCGAGCGCCGTCGTCCTGGACGCGCTGCGCCGGCTGTGCGACGAGGGCGGCGTGGAGGACGGCGCGCGCGGGCTGCTCGCCGGGTTCGGCCCCGGCATCACCGCGGAGATGTCCCTGGGCAAGTGGCAGACCGGGGAGGGGGCATGACGGAGGAGACGCTCACCGAACCCGGCGGGGCCGTCGCGGACCTGTGCCCGGTGCGGCACTGGCCGGCGCTCGACCTGATCGGCGTCGACTTCGACCCGGTGCTGGCCGACCTGATGGAGGAGGGGCCGGTCACGCGCATCGAGCTGCCCAACGGCGAGGGCTGGGCGTGGCTGGTGACGCGCATGGACGACGTGCGGCTGGTCGCCAACGACACCCGGTTCAGCCGGGAGGCCGTGATGGACCGGCAGGTCACGCGGCTGGCCCCGCACTTCATCCCGTCCCGCGGCGCGGTCGGCTTCCTGGACCCGCCCGACCACAGCCGGCTGCGCCGTTCGGTCGCCCCCGCGTTCACGGCGCGGGGGGTGGAGCGGGTGCGACAGAGCGCGCGGCGGATGCTGGACGGTCTGGTCGACGAACTCCTCGCGGCCGGCCCGCCCGCCGATCTCACCAGCGCGGTGCTGAGCCCCTTCCCGATCGCGGTGATCTGCGAACTGATGGGCGTCCCGGCGGCCGACCGGCACGGCATGCACACCTGGACCCAGCTGATCCTCTCCTCCTCGCACGGCGCCGACGTCAGCGAGCAGGCCAAGGAGGAGATGGGCGCGTACTTCACGGAGCTGATCGACGCGCGCGTGGACAGCGGTGACGAGGACGTCGCCTCCCTGCTGGGCGCCGCCGTGGGGCGTCGGGAGATCACCGTGGACGAGGCCGTGGGACTCGCGGTGCTCCTGCAGATCGGCGGCGAGGCGGTCACCAACAACAGCGGGCAGATGTTCTACCTGCTGCTGACCCGTCCCGAGCTGGCGGACCGGCTGCGCGCCGACGCGTCGGTCCGCCCGCAGGCCATCGACGAGCTGCTGCGCTACATCCCGCACCGCAACGCGGTCGGGCTGTCGCGGATCGCCCTGGAGGACGTGGAGATCAAGGGGGTGCGGATCCGGGCGGGGGACGCGATCTACGTGTCCTACCTGGCCGCCAACCGCGACCCGGAGGTCTTCTCCGACCCGGAGAGCATCGACTTCTCGCGCAGCCCCAACCCGCACGTGGCGTTCGGTTTCGGCCCGCACTACTGCCCCGGCGGCCAGTTGGCCCGGATGGAGTCCGAGCTGCTGGTGGACGCCCTCCTCGACCGGCTGCCGGGGCTGCGGCTCGCGGTGGCGCCGGACCAGGTGCCGTTCAGGAAGGGCGCGTTGATCCGCGGGCCCGAGGCCCTGCCCGTGGTGTGGTGAGCGCCGATGACGACGATCGAGCCGCCGCTGCCCGCGATCGGGGATCCCGGGCTCACGGCGGTCGTGGAGCCCGAACTCACCGCGGGCGACGGCCTGCTCGTGCCGCCGGGCCACGGCCAGGTGGTCGAGACAGCCGCCCAGCGCGTGACGTTCAAGGTGACCGGCTCGCACTCGCGGACGGCCTCCACCTTCGAGGTGGAGGTGCCGCCCGGCTTCGACGTGGGCGCCCATGTGCACACGCGCAGCGAGGAGTTGTTCTACGTGCTCGAGGGCGAACTGGACGTCCTCGCGTTCGAGCCGCGGGTCCGGACGCCCGACCGCTGGCAGAGGTGGGAGTCCCGGTCCGGCAACCGGGTGGTGCGGGCCACCCCGGGCACGGTCATCGTGGTGCCCCCGGGCTGCCCGCACGCCTTCGCCAACCCCACGGACGGTCCGGCGAAGATGTTCTTCCAGTCGTCCCCGCCCCCGGACCACGAGCGGTACTTCGAGGAGTTGCTGGAGATCCTCGGGAACGGGGGGCCGCCGGACCACGCGGCGATCGAGGCGCTGAGACGGCGCTACGACATCGAGCAGCTGACGCCGCTCAGGCACCGCTGAGCACCGGTACCGAGTGCCCCGCCCGCGCATGACGGGCGGGGCACGGTGCTGCGGGCGGCTCAGCGTTCGGCGAACCTGGCCACCTTGGCGGTCAGGGGCTTGTGCTCCGCGTCCTTGAGCTGCTGCCGGGCGGTCGTCGCCACGAGTTCCCCCCGGCTGCCGGTGACGTCTCGGGCTCGATGCAGCCCGGCGGCCGCAGGCGGACCGGAGGGCGTGGCGGCGGCCCACGGCGGCGTCCACTAGCGGATCGGCAGGCCCGAGACCGTCCGGGAGATGACCAGCCGCTGGATCTCGCTGGTGCCCTCGAAGATGGTGTAGATCGCCGCGTCGCGGTGCATCCGCTCCACCGGGTACTCCCGGGTGTAGCCGTTGCCGCCCAGGATCTGGACCGCCTGGGCGGTGACCTTCTTCGCGGTCTCGCTCGCGAACAGCTTGGACATCGAGCCCTCGGCGGCGGTGAACGGCTTGCCGTTGATCGCCATCCAGGACGCGCGCCACACCAGCAGGCGTGCCGCGTCGATGGACGTGGCCATGTCGGCGAGCTGGAAGGCCACGCCCTGGTTGTCGATGATCGGCCGGCCGAACTGCTCGCGGGTCTTCGCGTAGTCGAGGGCGACCTCGTAGGCGGCGCGGGCGGTGCCGACCGCCATGGCGCCGACGGCGGGGCGCGAGGCCTCGAAGGTGGCCATCGCCGCGTTCTTCACCCGCTCGCCCGCCTTGGCCCGCTCGCGGGCGCGGGCAAGGCGCTCGTCCAGCTTCTCCTTGCCGCCGAGCAGGCAGGACCCGGGGACGCGCACGTCGTCGAGGACGACCTCGGCCGTGTGCGAGGCGCGGATGCCGTGCTTCTTGAACTTCTGGCCCTGGACGCAGCCCGGGGTGCCCGGCGGGATGATGAAGGAGGCGTGTCCCTTGGAACCCAGTTCCGGATCGACGGAGGCGACGACCACGTGGACGTTGGCGATGCCGCCGTTGGTGGCCCAGGTCTTGGTGCCGTTGATGACCCACTCGTCCTTGGCCTCGTCGTAGACCGCGCGGGTGCGCATCGAGGCCACGTCGGAGCCGGCGTCGGGTTCGGAGGAGCAGAAGGCGGCGACCTTGACGTCGGTGGCGTCGCCGTACATCTGGGGGATCCAGGTGCCGATCTGCTCCTCGGTGCCGTTGGCGAGGACGCCGACGGCGGCCAGGCCGGTGCCGACGATGGAGAGGGCTATGCCCGCGTCGCCCCAGAACAGCTCCTCCATGGCCATGGGGATGCCGAGGCCGGTGGCGTCGAAGTACTGCTGGGCGTAGAAGTCGAGGGAGTAGATGCCGACCTTCGCGGCCTCCTGGATGACCGGCCAGGGAGTCTCCTCACGCTCGTCCCATTCGGCGGCCGCGGGGCGGATCACGTCGGCCGCGAAGCCGTGCAGCCAGTCCCGGACCTCCTTCTGTTCGTCGTTGAGCTCCATGGTGAACTCGGCCATGTCCCCTCCAGCGGCACACATATGGTGTTACTTGCGGTAACCGTACTGTGTTACCCGCCGGTAGGAGAAGTCAAGTCCCCCTGTTCCCCAGACGTTCCCTCGGCAGCCCGTTCGAGGTACGGGGCCCGGTCAGTGTTAGTTTGCGCAAGCGTCACCGAATCAGCACGGGTGGGGAGAGATCATGGACACCACGCAGCGGACCGATCAGCAGCGGTCCGCCGACCGCAGACGGCGCGAGCTGCTGGAGGCCGCCGACCGGGTGGTGCTGCGCGACGGCCCGCACGCCTCGATGAACGCCATCGCAGCCGAGGCCGGCATCACCAAACCGATCCTCTACCGCCACTTCGGCGACAAGGGCGGCCTGTACGCCGCCCTCGCCAAGCGGCACACCGACGCCCTGCTCGACTCGCTGCGGGCCGCGCTCGACGCGCCCGCCGAGCGGCGCCGGCGGGTCGAGGCCACACTGGACACCTACCTCGCGGCCATAGAGGCCCGGCCGCAGGTGTACCGGTTCCTGATGCACCCGGCGGAGGGCGGCCAGGGCGGCGAGGCGGGGTTCGACGTCGGCAAGCACTCCGCTCCGCTGCTGCGCCGCATGGGCGAGGAGCTGGCCCAGGTCATCGAGGAGCGCCTCGACCTCGGGCCGGGCGGCCAGCAACTGGCCCGGGTCTGGGGCCACGGCATCGTCGGCATGATGCACGCGGCCGGCGACTGGTGGCTGGGCGAGCGCCCGTGCTCCCGCGCGGAACTGGTGCGCAGCCTGGCCGACCTCCTGTGGGGCCGCCTCGCGGCGGCCGGCGACAAGGCGGGCGGCCCGGGCTTCTAGGATCCACCAGAAGGGCCCTGGGGTGTGTTTCGAAAGACCCGCCTGCCCCGGCTCACCCCCGCCGCCCCCAAGGCGCCCTGGCCGCCTGCCGGAACACCCTGCGCCGACGCCACCCCGTGAGGTGATCCACGTACAGGCGGCCGTCCAGATGGTCGCACTCGTGCTGCAGGCACCGGGCGAAGAAACCCGTCCCCTCCACGGTGACCGGCTCCCCCGTCACTGTGAGACCCGCCACGACCGCGCGGTCGTGCCGCTCGGTGCCCGCCTCCAGTCCCGGCAGTGACAGACACCCCTCCGGGCCGCGCAATACCACACCGTCGGCCGTCACCAGCCGTGGGTTCACCACATGCCCCAGATGCCGTACGTCCTCGTCGTCCGGGCAGTCGTAGACGAACACCCGCAGCGCCTCGCCCACCTGGTTGGCGGCCAGTCCAACCCCCCGGGCGGCGTACATCGTGGCGAACAAGTCCTCCACGAGTGCGGCCAGTTCGGGGCCGAAGTCGGTGACCTCCCGGCAGGGCGTCCGCAGCGCCTCGTCGCCGAGCAGGGTGAGGGGCCGTACGCGCCCGCGGGCGCCCGGGATCGAGCCGTGTCGCATGGCGGCAAGGGTACGGTCCTCCTGCACGCGCGAACGGCGCGCGGGCGCCGTGACGGTGCCGGGATTCGGGAGCACGATCGGATCTCGATAGGCTGAGGTCCACACCACGTTGCCGGATGGCTCAGGCGCGGCGCGTACGCAAGGAGGATCGAGAACTGATGGCAGGCAACTCGGACCCGCTCACGCCGCGGGCCAAGCTGGCCGTGACCGCGGGCAAGGCGGTCGCGGCGGCATCGCGCGCCGCGGGGCGCGGCAGCGGTTCGGTGATCGGCGGCCGGGTGGCGCTCAAACTCGACCCCGACCTGCTGGCCCGGCTGGCCCAGAACCTGGACGTCGTCCTGGTGTCGGCGACCAACGGCAAGACGACCACCACCCGGCTCATCGCCGAGGCGCTGCGCGCCGCGGGACCGGTGGTCTCCAACGCGCTCGGCGCCAACATGCCCGCGGGCATCACCTCGGCGCTGGCGGGCGGCTCGGACTCGAAGTTCGCGGTGATCGAGGTCGACGAGAAGTACCTCGCGGGCGTGGCCCGGGACACCGACCCCAAGTGCATCGCGCTGCTCAACCTCTCCCGCGACCAGCTGGACCGGGCCGCCGAGACCCGGATGCTCGCGGAGAACTGGCGCGAGGGGCTCGCCGGGTCCAAGGCCGTGGTCGTCGCCAACTGCGACGACCCGCTGGTGGTGTGGGCCGCGTCGTCCTCGCCCAACGTGATCTGGGTGGCGGCCGGCCAGATGTGGAAGGACGACGCCTGGTCGTGCCCGTCCTGCGGCGGTGTGATGCAGCGTCCGGGCGACGACTGGTTCTGCGCCGAGTGCGGTTTCCGCCGGCCCACGCCCAGCTGGGCCCTGTCCGGCGACCACGTCCTCGACCCGCACGGCTCGGCCTGGCCGATCCACCTCCAGCTGCCGGGCCGCGCCAACAAGGCCAACGCCGCCTCGTCCGCGGCCGTCGCCGCCGTCTTCGGTGTGCCGCCGCAGGTCGCCCTGGAGCGCATGTACCAGGTGCAGGCGGTCGCCGGGCGCTACGACGTCGTGCAGTTCCAGGGCCGTGACCTGCGCCTGCTGCTGGCGAAGAACCCGGCCGGCTGGCTGGAGACCTTCTCCCTGATCGACCCGCCGCCCACCCCGGTCATCCTCTCGGTGAACGCGCGCGGCGCCGACGGCACCGACACGTCCTGGCTGTGGGACGTCGACTACACCCGGCTGACGGGCCACCCGCTGCTGGTGATCGGCGACCGCAAGCTGGACCTCGCGGTGCGCCTGGAGGTGGCGGGCCAGCACTTCCAGGTCTGCGAGAACCTCGACCAGGCCGTGCAGCAGGCCCCGCCCGGCCGGATCGAGGTCATCGCCAACTACACCGCGTTCCAGGACCTGCGCCGCCGCGTCGGCAACTGATCACGGAGGACGACCACTTCATGAGCGACAACCAACTGCGGCTGGTGTGGATCTACCCGGACCTGCTGAGCACCTACGGCGACCAGGGCAACGCGCTCGTCGTGGAGCGCCGGGCCCGGCAGCGCGGCCTGGACGTGGCCCGCCTGGACGTGCGCAGCGACCAGCCGATCCCGACCTCGGGCGACATCTACCTGATCGGCGGCGGCGAGGACCGCCCGCAGCGCCTCGCGGCGGAGCGGCTGCGCCGGGACGGCCACCTGTACCAGGCGGTGCAGAACGGCGCGATCGTCTTCTCGGTCTGCGCCGGCTACCAGATCCTCGGCCACGAGTTCGTCAACGACCTCGGCCAGCGCGAGCCGGGCCTCGGCCTGCTCGACGTGGTGTCGGTGCGCGGCGAGGGCGAGCGGTGCGTCGGCGACGTACTCGGTGACGTCGACCCGCGTCTCGGGCTGCCGCCGCTGACCGGTTTCGAGAACCACCAGGGCGTCACCCACCTCGGCCCGGCCGCCCGCCCCCTCGCCCAGGTCCGCGTGGGCCGGGGCAACGGCACGGGGGACGGCACCGAGGGCGCGTACAACGACACCGTCTTCGGCACCTACATGCACGGGCCGGTCCTCGCCCGCAACCCGCAGATCGCGGACCTGCTGCTGAAGCTGGCGCTCGACGTGAACGCGCTGCCGCCCATCGACGACCGCTGGTACGAGGCCCTGCGCACCGAGCGGATCGCGGCGGCCGAGCAGCCCGCCTGAGCGGACCCACGGTCGCGCGCGGCCGTGCGGACGCGCCCGGGGACGCCCCGGGCGCGTCCGCCTGTCACCGGCCGTACGCCGTCCGCGCTCCAGCCCGTCGCAAGCTCCCCGCAAGGCGGTTGCGCCAGGCTCGTCACCGGGCCCGCCTGACGACGCATCCGCTCACCTGTGCACCCGCGTCCACCAGCCGGACGGCCCGTACGGCACCACCCCCTGTCGCCGGTAGGGTGGCCGGGATCGAGCCGGACAGCGCGGTCCGGTCCCGGCCCACGTGGAGAAGGTTATTCGGGCTATGCGCATTGGTGTCCTCACGTCCGGCGGCGACTGTCCCGGCCTGAACGCCGTCATCCGGTCCGTCGTGCACCGCGCCGTCGCCGACCACGGCGACGAGGTCATCGGCTTCCGGGACGGCTGGAAGGGCCTCCTGGAGTGCGACTACCTCAAGCTCGACCTCGACGCCGTGGGCGGCATCCTGGCCCGTGGCGGCACCATCCTCGGCTCCTCCCGGGTCCGGCCCGAGCACCTGCGGGACGGGGTGGAGCGGGCCCGGGGCCACGTCGAGGAGCTGGGGCTCGACGCCATCATCCCGATCGGCGGCGAGGGCACCCTGAAGGCGGCCCGGCTGCTGTCCGACAACGGCCTGCCCATCGTCGGGGTGCCCAAGACCATCGACAACGACATCGCGGTCACCGACGTCACCTTCGGTTTCGACACCGCCGTGACCGTCGCCACCGAGGCCCTGGACCGGCTGAAGACCACCGCCGAGTCCCACCAGCGGGTGCTGATCGTGGAGGTCATGGGCCGCCACACCGGCTGGATCGCACTCCAGTCCGGGATGGCGGCCGGCGCCCACGCCGTGGTCGTCCCCGAACGGCCCTTCGACATCGAGGAGCTGACGAAGAAGGTCGGCGAGCGGTTCGAGGCGGGCAAGCGGTTCGCGATCGTCGTCGCCGCCGAGGGCGCCAAGCCGCTGCCCGGCACGATGGACTTCGACGAGGGCGGCAAGGACATCTACGGCCACGAGCGGTTCGCCGGGATCGCCCGGCAGCTCTCCGTGGAACTGGAGGAGCGCCTGGGCAAGGAGGCCCGGCCGGTCATCCTCGGACACGTCCAGCGCGGCGGCACCCCGACGGCGTACGACCGGGTGCTGGCCACGCGGTTCGGCTGGCACGCCGTGGAGGCCGTGCACCGCGGCGAGTTCGGCCGGATGACGGCGCTGCGCGGCACGGACATCGTGATGGTGTCGCTGGCCGAGGCCGTGGAGACGCTGAAGACGGTGCCCGCCGACCGGTACGCCGAGGCGGAGTGCGTGCTGTAACACGTCCGGCCCGAGCCGCCCCCGGTCGCGAGCGCGGCCGGGGGCGGCTCTAGTCTGGGTGCGGACAGACAGCTGGGGACAGACGGCCACGGACACCCACAGCTGTGGTCGGACAGCGCACACCCCCACGAATCAGGAGCCGGCGGATGGATCACAGCGGGCACGGCATGACCATGGATCTGCCGCCGTTCACGCTGGGACGCGGCCTCGAATGGTCCGCGGACCCGTTCTTCCTCACCGCCTGCCTGCTCGGTCTCGGCCTCTACGGGTGGGGTGTGGTGCGGCTGCGGCGGCGCGGCGACTCCTGGCCGGTGGGCCGCACGATCGCGTACGTCGTCGGGGTGCTGACCGTGGCGCTGGTGATGTGCACCAAGCTGAACGACTACGGCATGGTCATGTTCAGCGTGCACATGGTCCAGCACATGGTCATCAGCATGCTCTCGCCCATCCTGATCCTGCTGGGCGCGCCGATCACGCTGGCACTGCGGGCGCTGCCGGTGGCGGCGGTCCGGGGCCGCAAGGGGCCGCGCGAACTGCTGCTGGCCCTCCTGCACAGCCGCTACGTCCGGGTGATCACGCACCCCGCGTTCACCATCCCGCTGTTCGTCGCCAGCCTGTACGCGCTGTACTTCACGCCGATCTTCGACTTCCTGATGGGGTCCAGGGCGGGGCACATCGCGATGATGGTGCACTTCCTCGCGGTGGGTGTGGCGTTCTTCTGGCCGATCATGGGCATCGACCCGGGACCGCACCGGCCGGGCTACCTGATGCGGATGCTGGAGCTGTTCGCGGGGATGCCGTTCCACGCCTTCTTCGGCATCGCGCTGATGATGGGGTCGACCCCCATGGTGGACACCTTCCGCAACCCGCCCGCCTCGCTCGGCATCGACGCCCTCTCCGACCAGACCGCGGCGGGCGGCATCGCCTGGGCGTTCAGCGAGGTGCCTTCGGTGCTGGTGCTCCTCGCGCTGCTGTTCCAGTGGTACCGCTCCGAGCAGCGGCAGGCCAAGCGCAAGGACCGGGCCGCCGAGCGCGACGGCGACAAGGAACTGGCCGCCTACAACGCCTATCTGGCCTCGCTCGACGCACGCGGCAGCTGACCGCTCCCCCGTCGCGTCCGGCCTTTGCGCGCACCACCGCCTCCCTGGCGGCGGAACCGGGGCACCATGGAGGCAGGACGGACCTGGAGGAGGGTGCCGATGCCCGGCTCGACTGACGGTTCCACGAGAGCGATGGGGGTGCTCACCGTCGGCGCCCTGGTCGCGGTGACGGCGTACACGGTGGCGCTCGGCGGCAACGGCTGGCTGTGGTTCGGCTGGGTCGTGCTGGGCCTGGCCACCCTGGGCATGATCGCCTCCCACGGCACCTGAGCCCGCCCCCCCCCCCGCCGCTCACTCCCCGGTCAGGCTCCCGAGCCGCCCCGAGTGCACGCCCGGCCGGTACTTGGGCAGCCGGACGATGACCTTCATGCCGGCGCCCGGCGCGGTCTCGACGACCAGGCCGTGGTCGTCGCCGTAGACCTGGCGCAGCCGGTCGTCGACGTTGGACAGTCCGATGCCGCCGGAGGGGTTGTCCTCCCCGGCGAGGATGCGGCGCAGCAGGCCGGGGTCCATGCCGGCGCCGTCGTCCTCGATGACGACCACGGCCCCGGCGCCCGCGTCCTGGGCGGTGATGCGGATGCGGCAGGTGCCGGCCTTGCCCTCCAGGCCGTGCTTGACGGCGTTCTCCACGAGCGGTTGCAGGCACAGGAAGGGCAGCGCGACCGGCAGCACCTCGGGGGCGATCTGCAAGGTGACGGCGAGGCGGTCGCCGAAGCGGGCCCGTACCAGCGCGAGGTAGTGCTCGATGGCGTGGAGTTCGTCGGCGAGCGTGGTGAAGTCGCCGTGCCGGCGGAACGAGTAGCGGGTGAAGTCGGCGAACTCCAGCAGCAGCTCGCGGGCGCGCTCGGGGTCGGTGCGGACGAACGAGGCGATCACCGCGAGCGAGTTGAAGACGAAGTGCGGGGAGATCTGGGCACGCAGGGCCTTGATCTCGGCCTCGACGATCCGGGTGCGGGAGCGGTCGAGGTCGGCCAGTTCGAGCTGGACGGACACGAAGCGGGCGACCTCGGCGGCGGCGCGCACCAGGACGGCGGACTCGCGCGGCGCGCAGGCGACGAGGGTTCCGTGCACCCGGTCGTCTACGGTGAGCGGGGCGACGACCGCCCAGCGCACCGGGCAGTCGGGTGTCCGGCAGGTGAGCGGGAAAGCCGCGCCGCGGCCGGTGTCCAGGGCGCCGGTGAGGCGGTCCATGATCTCGTCGCGGTGGTGGGCGCCGGTCCCGTCCCAGGCCAGCACCCGCGTGTCGTCGGTGAGGCAGAGCGCGTCGGTGCCGAGCAGCGAGCGCAGCCGGCGGGCCGCCTTGCGGGCGGTCTCCTCGGTGAGGCCGGCCCGCAGCGGGGGTGCCGCGAGGGATGCGGTGTGCAGGGTCTGGAAGGTGGCGTGCTCGACGGGTGTGCCGAGGTCGCCGAGGTTCCGTGGGCGGGCGGTGCGCCGGCCCAGCCAGAACCCGGCGGCCAGCAGCGGCAGGACGGCGACGCACAGTCCGGCGAGGAAGCCGCTCATGTCTTCGCCTCCGCGTCCGGTTGCTCGGGCAGGTGGAAGCGGGCCAGCACGGCCGCCGTGCCGGCCGGTACCCGGGCCGGGGTGGCCAGGGACACCAGCACCATGGTGAGGAAGCCCAGCGGCACCGACCACAGGGCGGGCCAGGCCAGCAGCGCGTGCAGCGGGCCGGTGTCCGGGAAGCCGGCCATGGTGACGGCGACGGCGACGAGCGCGGCCCCGCCGCCGGCCACCATCCCGGCCGCCGCGCCGGGCGGGGTGAGCCGCCGCCACCAGATGCCGAGGACGAGCAGCGGGCAGAAGGAGGAGGCCGACACGGCGAAGGCGAGGCCGACGGCGTCGGCCACGGGCAGCCCGCCGGCCAGGACGCTCGCGGCCAGCGGCACGGCCATCGCGAGCACCGTGCCGAGCCGGAAGTGCCGTACGCCGCGGGCGGGCAGCGGGCCCCGTGAGGGCAGCACGTCCTGGGTGAGCACCCCGGCCACGGCCATGGTCAGTCCGGAGGCGGTGGACAGGAACGCGGCGAAGGCACCGCCCGCGACCAGCGCGCCGAGCAGGTCGCCGCCGAGGCCGCCGATCATGCGGTCGGGCAGCAGCAGCACGGCGGCGTCCGCGTTGCCGGTGAGTGTCAGCTCGGGGGCGTAGAGGCGGCCCAGGGCGCCGTAGAGCGGGGGCAGCAGGTAGAACGCGCCGATCAGGCCGAGCACGGCCACCGTGGTGCGGCGGGCGGCGACGCCGTGCGGGCTGGTGTAGAAGCGGACGACGACGTGCGGCAGGCCCATGGTGCCGAGGAAGGTGGCGAGGATGAGTCCGTACGTGGCGTACAGCGGGCGTTCCTCGCGGCTCGCGGCGAGCGTGGTGGACAGGGCGCCGGTGCCGGCCCGGTCGGCGGCGGGCACTCGCGTCCCCCGGGCGAAGGTGAGGCGGGTGCCGTGGGCGACGTGGTGGGTTCCGGCGGGCAGGGTCACTCTCTCACCGTGGTGGGGGCGGGCGTCGACGGTGCCGTGGACGGTGACGTCGAGCGGTCGTTCCAGCCGCAGGTCGAGGGTGGCGTCGACGCGGACTGTGCGCCGCTCGCGGAAGGCGGCGGGTTCGTCGAAGGCGTGGCGGGGTGCGCCGTCGCCCTGCCAGGCGAGGAGCAGGAAGAGCGCGGGGACGAGCAGGGCAGTCAGTTTCAGCCAGTACTGGAAGGCCTGGACAAAGGTGATGCTGCGCATGCCGCCCGCGGCGACGGTGGCCACCACGACGGCGGCCACGATGAGCGCGCCGAGGGCGTCGGGCGCCGCGGTGAGGACGGCGAGCGTGAGTCCCGCGCCCTGGAGCTGGGGCAGCAGGTACAGCCAGCCGACGCCGACGACGAAGGCGCCCGCCAGTCGCCGCACGCCCTGGGAGGCGAGCCGGGCCTCGGCGAAGTCGGGCAGCGTGTAGGCGCCGGAGCGGCGCAGTGGGGCGGCGACGAACAGGAGCAGGACGAGGTAGCCGGCGGTGTAGCCGACCGGGTACCACAGCATGTCGGGGCCCTGGACGAGGACGAGCCCGGCGATGCCGAGGAAGGAGGCGGCGGAGAGGTACTCGCCGCTGATGGCGGCGGCGTTCAGGCGGGGGCCGACGGTGCGGGAGGCGACGTAGAAGTCGGAGGTGGTCCGGGACATGCGCAGGCCGAAGGCGCCGACGAGGACGGTGGCCACGACGACGAGGGCGACGGCGGGGACGGTGTAGGCGGAGTTCACGGGGGTGTGGCCTCAGCGGTCCTCGATCAGGCGGACGAAGTCGCGTTCGTTGCGTTCGGCGCGGCGCACGTACCAGCGGGCGAGCAGGACGAGGGGGGCGTAGAGGCAGAAGCCGAGGACCGCCCAGCGCAGGCGGCGGGCGTCGGGGGCCGCGGCGAACACCAGGGGCAGCGGGCCGACGAGCAGGACGAGCACGCCGAGGACGGTGAGCGCGGTGCGCAGTTGGGTGCGCATGAGGGAGCGGACGTAGGTGTGGCCGAGGGTGGTCTGTTCGTCGATCTCGGTGCGCGGACGGTAGTGGCCGGTGGCGCGGCGGGTGCGGCGGGGCGGGCCGGTGACGGTGACGCGGCGTTCGGCGGGGTCCTGCGGCATGGTGGGCGTCCCCCTAGCGCGCGGTGCGGCGCATCAGCAGGTCCCGCAGTTCGCGGGCGTGGCGGCGGCTGACCTGGAGTTCCTCGGTGCCGATGAGGACACTCACCGAGCCCGCGTCCACGCGCAGTTCGCCGATGTGGCGCAGGGCGACGAGGTGGCGGCGGTGGATGCGGACGAAGCCGCGCGAGCGCCAGCGTTCCTCCAGCGCGGACAGCGGCATGCGGACGAGGTGGCTGCCCCTGGCGGTGTGCAGCCGGGCGTAGTCGCCCCGCGCCTCGACGTGGGTGATGTCGTCGACGGCGACGAAGCGGGTCACGCCGCCGAGTTCCACGGGCAGCTGGTCGGGGTCGGGCTCGCCGACGGGGATCCGTACGGCGGTGCGGCGCAGCTCGTCGGCGCGGCGGACGGCCTCGGCGAGGCGTTCGGCGCGGACGGGTTTGAGGACGTAGTCGACGGCCTTGAGGTCGAAGGCCTGCACGGCGAAGTCCTCGTGGGCGGTGACGAACACGATCAGCGGCGGCTCGGCGAACCCGGTGAGCAGCCGGGCCAGGTCGAGGCCGTCGAGGCCGGGCATCTGGATGTCGAGGAAGACGACGTCGATCGCGTCGGGGCCGTCGGGTCCGCACTGCAGGGCCCGGTTGATGCGGCGCAGGGCCTCGGTCGCGTCCCCGGCGCCCTCGACCCCCTCGATCCTGGGGTCGGCGCCGAGCAGGTAGAGCAGTTCCTCCAGGGAGGGGCGTTCGTCGTCGACGGCGAGGGCGCGCAGCATGAACGTGGAGTGTAGGGGCGAACGGCGGGCCTGGACATGTGGCGGGCGCGGGCGTTCGTGCCGGACGGCGTCGGTGGTGGGCGGCGTGGGCGTTCGCGCTGGATACAGTGCGGACATGAACAGCAGGCCCACGCCGTTCGACGAACTGGACCGCAAGATCCTCACCGCGCTGATGGCGAACGCCCGTACGAGTTTCGCGGAGGTCGGGGCGTCCGTCGGGCTGTCCGCGACGGCCGTCAAACGCCGGGTGGACCGGTTGCGCGACACCGGGGTGATCACCGGGTTCACGGCGACGGTGAAGCCCTCGGCGCTGGGCTGGCGCACGGAGGCGTACGTCGAGGTGTACTGCGAGGGCGCGGCGCCGCCCCGGCGGCTGGCGGAGGTGGTGCGCAACCATCCGGAGATCACGGCGGCGATGACGGTGACCGGCGGCGCGGACGCGCTGCTGCACGTGCGGGCGCGGGACGTGGAGCACTTCGAGGAGGTGCTGGAGCGGATCCGGGTCGAGCCGTTCATCCGCAAGACGATCAGTGTGATGGTGCTCTCCCACCTGCTGCCGGACAGCCCGGAGGCGGGGGCCAGCCAGCCCGCCCCACAGGACGCAGCAGACGTGCGCTGAGAGCCGGTAAGACGCAGCATCGCTGCTTCGACACGCAGGTTTCGTTCCTTGTCGGTCGTATCCCTCGCTTTCTACCGTGGTGTCAACCCTGAGTCGACGCCCCCAGGAAGCGGAGGAACCCCTCTGTGCCCGAATCCCGTGTGCCGCGCCGGCGGCGCTTCCTCGTCTGCGAACCCAGACACTTCGCCGTGCAGTACGCGATCAACCCCTGGATGCATCCGGACCGTCCCGTGGACACCGGACTCGCCCGGGCCCAGTGGCAGGCGCTGACCGACGCCTACCGCGCCCACGGTCACACCGTCGAGACGGTGCCGCCCGTCCCCGGCCTCCCGGACATGGTCTTCGCCGCCAACGCGGCGGTCGTCGTCGGCGGCCGTGTCTTCGGCTCCCTCTTCAAGGCGCCCGAACGGCGTCCGGAGTCCCTTCCCTACGACACCTGGTTCAAGTCGGCCGGTTTCGTCGTCCACCGGCCCGAGTCGGTGTGCGAGGGCGAGGGGGACTTCGTGCCGGCCGGCCGCTGGCTGCTCGCCGGCACCGGCTTTCGCACCACGCGTGAGGCCCATCGCGAGGCCCAGGAGTTCCTGGGCGTGCCGGTGATCGGCCTGACCCTGGTGGACCCGTACTTCTACCATCTGGACACGGCGCTGTTCGTCCTCGACGACGACAACATCGCCTACTACCCGCCGGCGTTCTCGCCCGGCAGCCGGGAGGTACTGGCCCGGCTGTACCCGGACGCGGTGCTCGCCACCGAGGAGGACGCGGCGGCCTTCGGGCTCAACTCCGTCTCCGACGGACTGCACGTGTTCCTCTCGCCCGGCGCGACCGCGCTCGCCGACCGGCTCGCGCACCTCGGTTACCTGCCCGTCCCCGTCGACCTGTCGGAGTTCCACAAGGCCGGCGGCGGGATCAAGTGCTGCACCCAGGAGATCCGCTCATGACCGCACCCGTACGCACCCGCACCTCCGACGAACTGATCCGGGCGGAGGAGCCGGTGCTCGCGCACAACTACCACCCGCTGCCCGTGGTCGTCGCCCGGGCCGAGGGCGCCTGGGTGGAGGACGTCGAAGGGCGCCGCTACCTCGACATGCTGGCGGGTTACTCGGCCCTGAACTTCGGCCACCGCCACCCGGCCCTGATCGGGGCGGCCCGCGACCAGCTCGACCGGCTGACCCTCACCTCCCGGGCCTTCCACAACGACCGGCTCGCCGAGTTCGCCGAGCGGCTGGCGGAGCTGACCGGGCAGGACATGGTGCTGCCCATGAACACCGGCGCCGAGGCGGTGGAGAGCGGCATCAAGGTGGCCCGCAAGTGGGCCTACGACGTCAAGGGCGTCCCCGCCGACCGGGCGACGATCGTGGTCGCCGCGGACAACTTCCACGGCCGGACGACGACCGTCGTCGGCTTCTCCACGGACGAGACGGCACGCGCGGGCTTCGGGCCGTTCACACCGGGCTTCCGGATCGTCCCCTACAACGACCTGGCGGCGATGGAGGCGGCGGTCGACGAGACCACGGCCGCCGTGCTGATCGAGCCCATCCAGGGCGAGGCCGGGGTGATCGTGCCCGACGACGGCTACCTCTCCGGGGTGCGCGAGCTGACCCGCCGGGCGGGCTGCCTCTTCGTCGCCGACGAGATCCAGTCGGGCCTGGGCCGCACCGGACGCACGCTCGCCGTGGAGCACGAGGGCGTGGTGCCGGACGTCGTACTGCTCGGCAAGGCGCTGGGCGGCGGCATCGTCCCCGTGTCGGCGGTGGTGGGCAGCCGGGAGGTGCTCGGTGTGCTGCGGCCCGGCGAGCACGGGTCGACGTTCGGCGGCAATCCGCTGGCCGCCGCGGTCGGCACGGCGGTGGTCGAGCTGCTGGAGACGGGCGAGTTCCAGCGCCGGGCCGCCGCGCTGGGCGTGGTCCTGCGCGACGGGCTGACCGACCTGGTCGGCAAGGGCGTGGTGGGCTTCCGCTCGCGGGGCCTGTGGGCGGGCGTCGACGTGGACCCGGCCATCGGCACCGGCCGGGAGATCAGCGAGCGGCTGATGCGGGAGGGGATCCTGGTCAAGGACACCCACGGGTCCACGGTCCGGCTGGCGCCGCCGCTGACGGTCACCGAGGACGAACTGCGCTCCGCGCTGGGCTCCCTGGCGAAGGTGCTGGCCTCCTGACGGGCCTCCTGACAGCCAAAGGGCCGGCCTCCTGACGGCCGTCCTGGCCTGCTCGCGCCGTTGCCTCCTCGCCCCCTCGCCCCCCTCGCCCTCCTGAGCCGGGGCACGGCCGGGGCGGGCGCGGCTGGGGGCGCCCCGGCCGGGGCGCCCCCAGGGGCCGTCGCGACCCTACTCGCCTACTCGTTGGGCGGTGCCGCGCTGATGTCCCCGAGCGCGGAGCCGGGGTCCCGCTCGATGGCCAGGTCACCGATGGACACGATCCCCACCGGGTGGCCGTGGTCGACGACCGGGACGCGGCGCACGGAGTGCTCCCGCATCAGCTCCACCGCGTGGTCGAGTTCCTCGTCGGGGCCCACGGTGAAGAGGTCGCCGCTGCACGCGGAGCCGACGGTCCGCTGCTCCTGGTCGCCGCCGTCCGCCAGCGAGCGCACCACGAGGTCGCGGTCGCTGACCAGGCCGCGCAGCTCCTCGCCCTCGGTGACCAGGACGATGCCGATGTCCTCGTCGCGCATCTTCTGGGCCACCGCCGTGACCGAGGTCTGCGGCTCCACCGTCACCAGTCGGCTGGTCATGATGTCGCGTACGTGCTGGACCATGACGCCTCCCTTCGTCGGATCCTGCGATGCCGTTCACCGCACTGCTCCGGTCGGGTACCCGGCCGGGGCGGCACCGCACCTGCCGCACACGTCTCCCGAGGGCACCGCGCCGGGCCTCGCGCGGGGGCACCTGCCGGGCATGTGCGGTCGTTGGCCCGCCGAGGATGCGGGTACCCGACCGGTGACGGCACTTCTTGAGGAGATGACTCCCATGCTGCTGATCGGCCTGCTCCTCCTCGCGGCCACAGGCGCCTTCACCGGTCTTGCGATCGCCGGCAACCTCGCGGGCGGACCCCACTACACGGTGTCCATACTGGGCAACAACATCGTCACGATGAACACCCTCGCGATCTTCAGCGCCGGACTCGCGCTCGCCCTGCTCTTCTGCCTCGGTCTGTCCCTGCTGGCCGGCGCCGCCACGCACCACCGGCACAACCAGCGCGTCGCGCGGTACGGCGGGACCGACACCGGGCCGGTGAGCGGGACGTCGCGTCCGGACGACCGCCGCTATCCGTGACCCGCGGCCGGGTCAGTGGTGGGCGTGCACCACCGCGTGGCCCTTGCCCCGGCCGATCATCCACCGGTTGACGGGAGTGGTCAGCAGGAAGGCGAGGACGAGGGAGAGGACCAGCGAGACCCAGAACAGGGCGTCGGCCAGACCTGCGTCCATGGCACCGGGCACGCCCACCATCACGGTGTTGTCGATCAGCTCCATGACCAGGATGGAGACGGTGTCGGCGGCCAGCGCGACCTTGACCGCCTGCCGCAGCGGAACGCCCGCGCGCAGAACGCCTCGCATGGTCAGCGCGTACCCGAAGACGAAGGCGAGCGCGACGGAGACGACGACCGTGGCGGCGTTGTGCAGCCCGGCCGCCGTGCCGATGACCATGCCCAGCACCTCGCCGATGGCGCAGCCGGTCAGGCAGTGCAGCGTGGCCTGCGCGGCCATGCGCCAGGAGGTGGGACCGGCCTGTCCGGCCGCGGAGTGGTGGTGTGCGTGGTGGTGCGCGTGCTCGTGGGCCGAGTGGTGTTCCATCGTCGCTCCCCTGTCGATGCGGCTGTGCACGTCACGAACACGATACCCCCCGGGGGTATTCCCCGTTCGCTGTGACGGTCTCCTTTTCCGCATGGGTGGCTCGGTTTTCCCGCGTGGGTGGCCCGGTCTCTCCCATGGGCGGCTCGGTCTCCCCGCTGGGTGGCACGGTCTCTCCCATGGGTGGCTCCGGGACGGCCGCGGGTGCGGCCGGCCGCCCCGGAGGAGTGCAGGCCTACCGGCCGCCGAGCGCCTTCCTCATCTCGCCGATCTCGGCGGACTGCGAGGTGATGACCGACTTCGCCAGTGCGGTGGCCGCGCTGTCGGCGCCCTTGTCCCGCTCCGTGCGCGCCATGGCGACGGCGCCCTCGTGATGGCCGACCATCATCCGCAGGAACGCCCGGTCGAAGGCCTTCCCGGAGAGCTTGCCCAACTCGTCCATGTCGGAGTCCGTCATCATGCCGGGCATCGGAGAAGCGGAGTGGCCGGAGCCCGAGTGGTCCATGCCGGGCATGCCGTCCATGCCCGTGGCGCCGGTGCCCGGGACGGTCGCGCCCCAGGACCTCAGCCAGCCTGCCATCGTCGCGATCTCCGGGTCCTGGGCCTTCCTGATCCTGGCGGCGAGATCCCTGACCTGCTGCGACCCGGCGCGTGACGGCGCGAGGGCGGCCATGGCCACCGCCTGCCGGTGGTGCGGGATCATCTCCTGCGCGAACGTCACGTCCTGCGCGTTGTGGGCGCCGGCCCGGCCCGTCGAGGGAGTGGCGGAGGGGTGGGCGGTGGACCCGCCGCCGTGGCCGGAGCCGGCGGACGGGGAGGAGTCGCTGCCGCCGCAGGCGGTCAGCACCAGGGCGGCGGTCACCGCCGCGGCCAGCGCGGCGCCACGCCGGACAGCGGGACGACCGAGAGGGATGGGGCGGACGGCGGCGGGGAGAAGACGGGTACGGCGAACTGCCATCGGAAATACAGCTCCTTGCAACGCCCGCGCGCGGGCGCGCGGGAACGGCGGATCATGTGCGGGACCGGAACACGCCAGCCCTCAGCGGGATGCCGTGCGGGTGCCTCTAGATCCGCAGGAGCTGCAACTCGGACAGGTCGGGCGGGGCCCGGCCGTCGACGGCACGTGCGCCCGGACCGGCGCGGAGCGCCGCCGGCGGTGCGGCGGCGGGGGCCGGCGTGGGCAGCGGGGCGGGCGGCGTGTACCCCGTGGAGGTGCCGGCCGCCGCGCAGGTCCCGTCCGCGTGCTGCGCGGCCGTACCGCCCGGGCCCCGGTCGGACAGATGCCGGCAGGCGTCCCCGGCGCGGGGCACGGGCACGGACCGCACCGACCGCACGGACGGCATGGACCGCACCGACCCCACGGACGGCATGGACCGCACGGACAGGGAGTGAGCGGACGCGGACGCCGACCTCGCGGGCGCTGCCGTCGCGCCCTGAGGGCCCCTCGCGCCCTGGTGGCTCATCGCGCTCTGGGGGGTCATCGCCCCGTGGTGTCCCGGTGCGGACATCCCGCCGGGCGCCAGTCCGTGCATCGCCAGCACCCCGGCCAGCACGGCCAGGACGAGCAGCATCCGACGGGCACGGCGCTGCGAGGAGCGGGTGCGGGCGCCGGACGTCATGGCCCCATCGTACGGAGGGGCCGGCCGCCCGAGGAGGCGCCCCCCGTCCCGCGGTGGGCCGAGGCGCCCCGGGCGCTCAGTCCTCCTGGTGCCGCCGGCGCCGCAGCAAGTGCCGGACGATCAGCGCGACGACGAGGACACCGACCGCCACCAGCACGTACACCTCGTACCGTTTGACGGTGTCGTACACGGCGTTGATGTGCGTGCCCGCGAAGTAGGACAGGGAGACCCACAGCCCCACCCACAGGGCCGCGCCGAGGGCGTTGAACGCGAGGAAGCGCAGCCAGTGCATGCCCGTGGTGCCCGCGATGATGCCGTTGGCCTGGCGCAGCCCCTCGATGAAGCGGGCCACCGTGACGATCTTGCCGCCGTGCCGGGTGAAGAACCGCTCGGCCGCCTCGAACCTCTTCGGCGTCAGGAAGATGTACTTGCCCCAGCGGTGGACGAAGGCACGTCCTCCGAAACGGCCGATCAGGTAGCCGATGTTGTCACCGATGACGGCGGCGGCGAACGCGATCAGGGCCACCGCCACGACGTTCAGCTCGCCCGCTCCGGCGTAGACGCCGGCCGCGATCAGGATCGTCTCGCCGGGTGCGGGGATGCCGAAGTCCTCCACGAGGACGACGCCACCGACGGCCAGGTAGCCGTAGTGGCTGAGCAGCGGTGCCAGGTGCTCCAGCGGACCGGGAAGCGGAGGAGCCATGCCCTCCACGGTACGACGCCGGGCAGGCGGCCCCCGGCAGGCACCGCGCCGCAGGAGCCGCCGTGCGCCGTCCGGTCAGCGGACAGACGTCCGCAAATGGGCCCGTCCGGCATGCCGAGCAGTGCCGCGATCCGCTCCTCACCGGGCTGCCCGCGAACTCCACGGCGATCGGTCCGTCCGTGTGGGACACCCGACTGACCGCGCGTCAGTAAAGTCGAAGGGCCGGGATGCGTCCCGCCGGACGCGGTCATGGACGGCCGCGGACGCGCGCGGGCCTGTGAGTGAGGGGCGAGCCGTGTTCTACCACCTGCTCAAGTACGTCCTGCTGGGTCCCCTGCTGAGGCTGTTCTTCCGGCCGCGCATCGAGGGGCTGGAGCACGTGCCGGAGACGGGTCCGGCCATCGTGGCGGGCAACCACCTGTCCTTCTCGGACCATTTCCTGATGCCCGCCATCCTCAAGCGGCGCATCACCTTCCTGGCGAAGGCCGAGTACTTCACCGGCCCCGGCCTCAAGGGCCGGCTCACCGCCGCGTTCTTCCGCAGCGCCGGCCAGATCCCGGTCGACCGGTCCGGCAAGGAGGCCGGCCGCGCCGCCGTCCGTGAGGGCCTCGGGGTGCTCGGCAGGGGCGAACTCCTCGGCATCTATCCCGAAGGCACCCGGTCGCACGACGGCCGCCTCTACAAGGGCAAGGTCGGTGTCGCGGTGCTGGCGCTCAAGGCCGGGGTGCCGGTGATCCCCTGCGCGATGATCGGCACGTTCGAGGCGCAGCCCCCGGGCCGGGTCGTCCCGAGGATCCACCCCGTGGTCATCCGTTTCGGCCGTCCCCTGGACTTCTCCCGCTACGCCGGGATGGAGGACGAGAAGGCGATCCTGCGCGCCGTCACCGACGAAATCATGTACGCCGTCCTGTCCCTGTCCGGGCAGGAGTACGTCGATCAGTACGCGGCCGTGGCCAAGGCCGAGCAGGCCGCCGTCGCCGAGAGCGGCCGGGAACGCAGGTTCCCGCGGCCCCGCTGACCCGCTCACCGGCGGGCCGGGGGCCCGGCCGGCGGCGTCGGCGGACGTGACGGAGGGACGGCCGGGCAGATCCGGCCGCCCCTTCGCGCGCGGTGCCCGGTGTTACGGCTTCGGCGTCGCGTGCGGTCCGCAGGTCACGTCCGCCCGGTCCACCTCACCGGTGAGCAGGTAGGCGTCCACCCGCGCGTTGATGCACGGGTTGACCAGACCGGTCACGCCGTGGGAGCCCGCGTCCTTCTCGGTGATCAGGCGGGAGCCCTTGAAGCGCTTGTGCAGCTCGACGGCGCCCGGGTACGGGGTGGCGGCGTCGCGTGTGGACTGCACGATCAGGACCGGCGGCAGACCCTTGCCGGTCTTGACGTCCAGCGGGGTCCGCTGCTTGACCGGCCAGGTGGCGCACGGCAGGTTCATCCATGCGTTGGACCAGGTCAGGAACGGGTACTGGGCGTTGAGCCGGGTGTTGTCCCGGTCCCACTTGTGCCAGCTGGTGGGCCACTTGGCGTCGGCGCACTCGACGGCGGTGTAGACCGCGTTGCTGTTCTCCGTGGCGATGTTGCCCGCGATGTCGCTCATGTCGGGGGCGGCGGCGTTGATCAGCGGCTGGGCGTCACCGGCGAAGTACTTGCTGAACGCCGTCGCCACCGGCACCCAGGAGGAGTCGTAGTACGGGGCGCTCTGGAAGAAGCCGAGCAGCTCGGCCGGGCCGACGACTCCGCCGATCGGGTGCTTCTTCGCGGTGGCGCGCAGCTGGAGCCACTTGGCCTGGACGGCGGCGCGGGTGGTGCCCAGGTGGAAGCTGGCGTCGTTCTTGGCGACCCAGTCCTGCCAGTCCTTCCAGCGGCCCTCGAAGGCGATGTCCTGGTTGAGGTTGGCCTCGTACCAGATGTTCTCCTGGGCCGGGTTGACGACGCTGTCGACGAGCATCCGGCGCACGTGGCCCGGGAACAGTGTGCCGTAGACGGCCCCGAGGTAGGTGCCGTAGGAGACACCCAGGTAGTTGATCTTCTTCTCGCCGAGCGCGGCGCGGATGACGTCCAGGTCGCGGGCGGTGTTCGGCGTCGTCATCTGCTCGAGCATCGCGCGGCCGGTGCGGTCGTAGCAGCCGTCGGCGTACTCGCGGGCCAGCTTGCGCTGGGCGCGCTTGTCGGCCTCGGAGTCGGGCACCGGGTCCGCCTTGGGCGCCTTCACGTACTCCTGCGGGTCCGCGCAGGAGATGGGCGTGGAGTGGCCGACACCGCGCGGGTCGAAGCCGACGAAGTCGTAGGCCTTGGCCACGTTGGCCCAGACGGGGTTCTTGGCGGTGACCCGGGCGGGGAACCGCAGACCGGAGCCGCCCGGTCCGCCCGGGTTGTAGACGAGGGCGCCCTGGCGCTCACCCTTGGTGCCGGTGTTGCCGATGCGGTCGACGGCGAGCTTGATCTGCTTGCCGTACGGGTGCGCGTAGTCGAGCGGCACCGAGACGTAGCCGCACTGGATGGGCTTGGCCAGCCCCCAGTCGGCGGGGCAGTCCTGCCAGTCGATGCCGGCCCCGGCGGCGCGGTCCGCGGCGATCGCCGCGCCCCGGGCCTCACGGTCCTGGCCGTGGCGGCTGTCCGCGCTGGCCGCGGGGGCCGCCACGGCGCCGGCTATCAGGGTCGCCGTCACCAGCGCGCCGGCCGAACCGAGCGCGACAGCCCGGTTCTTCGGTCTCATGACCCTCAAGTGGGACCTCCCCGTACATCGTTGCGAATCGAGTACGGCGGATCCTTCCGGCTGTGAGGTGTCTGAGAACAGGGGTCGTTGACCTTCTTTGCCAATCCGATAACCGGCGTACGGTGTTCCGCTCAGCGGAGCCGGGTCGGCGCGCGCCCTGCGGGGCGCCGTGCGCGCGGGCAGGGCGGGGCGCTGTGCGCGCGGGGAGGGCGCGGGGAGGGGGCGGCGCGCCGGGAGGGCTCGGAGGCTGTTCAGGGCGCGCAGCGGCGCGCGGACCCGCGTGCGGCCTGGCGGTCGAGCGCCCGCCTCAGCTCCTCCAGCTCGGTGTCCGAGAGCGCACCGCCCTGGGCGAACTTCAGGATGTGCTCGGCGACCGTGCGCACCTTCGTGTTGGTGCGCTGCGAGACCTCGCGCAGGACCCGCCAGGCACCGTCCGGCGGGACGCGTCCGACGGCCACCAGCGCCCCGATGGCCTGGTCGATGACGGCGTGCGACGTCAGGGCGCGCTGCAACTGGTCGATCTCCTCGTGCAGCCGCTCGTGCTCCGCCACCAGGTCGGTGACGGACAGCGGCTGGAGCGGGTGCCGCCTGGACATCGCGAAGAACGCCATGGAGATCCCCTGGGTCGTCGAACGGCCGGAGTTCCGCCTCCAGCTTGCTGCATGAGGGCCCCGCGCACGACCGGAGGCGGGCGGCGCCGACCCCCTCGTGCCGCAGTGCCCCGGCACCTGCGGCCGACGAGGGCCGAAACGGCCCAAATGGGGTACCCCCTTTCGGCGTAGGCAAACGTCCTTTTTCCGGGGCCGTTCGGGTTGCACGGCGCGCATGCCCGGATGGCGGAACGGCATCTTCCGCTGCTGGTCCTGCGCTTGCGGGGTGCACGGACAGTCGTTCGAGCGCACGACCGTCCACCCGAACGGGCGAGGGGTGAGTAACAGCACAAAGGACCCGTTCCGTTGGGATTTTCTGACATCCATAGGTGAAGATCCCTGTCTGACGACAAGCCCCCGCCACAACGGCGGGGCGGTCCGGGCGGACGCCGAGTCCTGCCGCCGCCCGGATGATCGGTCGACGGAAGTGGATCGGCAGGAGTGGAGGACCCGAGCACGACGGGTCGCCGGCACGGTCACGCCATGACCGGGCCGAGCAGCCCTTGGGGTGAAGCCGCCTGCGGGCGGCCGGGCTACTTCGCCAGCCCGAATCCGACAGGTCATCCTTCACAGGCGGCTGACGAAGGGTTGCGCATGACTGCGCTCAATCGTGTCCCGTCGCTCATGGCCCGGGCCGGCACGGCCTCGGCCCTGACCCTCGCCGCCGTCGGCGGCTCGATCGTGGTGCCCGGCGTCGCCTCCGACGCCTCGGCCGCCACCATGGCGACGAAGGCGCTGCAGATCGCGGCGTCCAAGAAGGGCTCCCCTTACCAGTGGGGCGCAACGGGCCCGCGCAGGTTCGACTGCTCCGGTCTGACGCTGTACTCCTTCAAGAGGGCGGGCAAGAAGCTGCCCCGCACGGCCGCGCAGCAGTACAACAAGTCGCGGCACATCTCCTCGAGGAGCCGCCGGGCCGGGGACCTGGTGTTCTTCCACTCCGGCTCGTACGTCTACCACGTCGGCATCTACGCCGGCTCGGGCAGGATCTGGCACGCGCCGAAGACCGGGGACGTGGTGAAACTGGAGAGGATCTGGAGCAGGAGCGTCTGGTACGGCCGGGTCAGCTGACCCACCCGGCAAGCGGCGGCGGTCCCGGCGACTGCCGCCACCGCCCCCGGGCAGCGGTCGGGGACACCGACGAAGCCGCCGGCAGGGCCGTACGCCTAGGGCTCCTGCCGTCCCGTCGCCGTGACCGGGTGGGTGCGCACCGGCCACGGGAGGTCCACGCTGACCGTCTTGCCGCCCTCACGGGTGGGCCGCACGGTCACCCTGCCGCCGCACTCCGCGGTGAGCCACCGGATGATCACCATGCCCCGGCCGTTGTCCTGCTGGACAGCGGCCGGCAGTCGTCTGGGGAACCGCGGGTGGCTGTCGGTGACCCCGATGCGCAGTTGTTCGTCGCGGTCGAGGACGAGGTCCACCCTGAAGGTGGGCGACTGGCCGAGGGTGTGCTGTACGGCGTTGGTGGCCAGTTCCGAGACGATGAGCCGCACGGTGTCCGCGGTGTCCGTCTCCGACGGCAGGCCCCACTCCGCCAGCGCGGCGACCGCGTAGCTTCGGGCGACCGCTACCGAGGCGGGATCGCTCGGCAGAGTGACGGATGCTTCCAGGTGGTCTGCCATGGCGACGTCGTCCCTTTCCCGCGGGACCGCGGTTGGACACGGAGCGGATGGTTTCGAGTACGGTCCCGGACTGGTGGTTCGCCGTCAGGTTGCCACCACCGGGCCGGTCCCGGGTGGCGATCCACCGAGATGTGCATATATCTGTCCCTCGAAGCGGTGAACTCTGCGACGGGAGACCATATTTGACGCCCTTCCGGGAAAGTAGTGAGGAGCCGGTTCCATGCAGCACGGTCCCGCGGTGCGCCGCCGCAAGCTCGGAGCCGAACTGCGCAGCCTGCGCACCGGCGCGGGTCTCACCAGCGGCGAGGCGGCCCGGCTCGTGGGCTGGCACCAGTCGAAGGTGAGCCGGATCGAGACCGGCGCCAGCGGGGTGAAACCGGCCGATGTGCGGTTACTGCTGGACGCCTACGCGGTCCGCGACTCCCAGCTGCGGGAACTGCTGCTGGTGCTGGCGGGCTCCGACGACGGCGACGGCCGGCACCACTGGTGGCACGCCTACCGCGGCGTACTGCCCCCGACGTACCGCGACTTCATCAGTCTGGAGTCACAGGCGAGCGCGATGCGCACGCTGGAGACCTCGGTCGTCCCCGGGCTGCTCCAGACACCGGAGTACGCCCGTGCGGTGACACGGGCCGCCGTGGACGGACTCGACGACGACCGGCTGGACGCGCTGGTGGAGGTGCGGCTGGCCCGTCAGGCCGTGCTGCGGTCCGACCGGCCGCTCACGCTGAACGCGGTGCTGGACGAGGCGGTGCTGCGCCGGGAGGTCGGCGGCCCCGAGATCATGGACCGCCAGCTGGAGCGGCTGAGCGAGGCGGCGCGGCTGCCCCAGGTGTCCTTGCAGGTGCTGCCGTTCGCCGCCGGGGCGCACATCGGCGTGACCGGCCCTTTCGTCATCTTCTCATTTTCGAACACTTCTGATCTGGATGTGGTCGTTCTTGACCACTTGACGCGTAGCTTCCATCTCGAACGGAAAGAAGACCTGGAGGCCTACACGGAGGCCTTCGACACCCTTCGGTTCCATGCCCTGTCGATCGAGGACTCGCTGGACTTCATCGCGGGGATGCGCCAGGACAGGTGACGGCGCGCGACCACGGCAAACGTCAAGGAGGCACCATGTCTGCTCTGCCTCGGACCGTACCTTCCACGACCGATCTGCACGCCGTGCGGTGGCTGCGCAGCAGCTACAGCACGGGAGCGAACAACTGCGTCGAGACAGCCAGGCCTGCCGCCGAGCCGTACGCCGGGCTGCTCGCCGTACGCGACTCCAAGGACCCGGACGGACCCGCGCTGCTCTTCTCCCCGGGGAGCTGGGCGGAGTTCACCGCCGCGGCCCGCCGGCTCTGAGCACCCTCACGGCAGCGTCCGGGCGCGTCCCGGGCCTCTCCCCTCCGGCGAATCGCGGCCGTGTCCGCCGGCTCATGGCCGCGTCTCGCCGATCACTCGTACAGCGCGTTCGATCTGCGCCGCGGACAGGTCCGCGCGGGCGGTCAGCCTGAGCCGTGAGATGCCGTCGGGCACGGAAGGAGGACGGAAGCAGCCCACGGCCAGGCCCGCCGCGCGGCAGTCCGCCGCCCAGCGCACGGCGTCCTCGGGGGACGGCGCGCGCACGGAGACGACCGCCGCGTCCGGGCGCACCGCCCGCAGTCCCGCGGCGGTCAGGCGCGTGTGGAACTCGGTCGCGACCGCCCGCGCCCGCGCCGCGCGCTCCGGCTCGCGGCTCAGCAGGCGCAGCGCCGCCAGGGCCGCGCCCGCCGCCGCCGGGGCGAGCCCCGTGTCGAAGATGAACGTCCGTGCCGTGTTGACCAGATGGTCGATCACCCGGGCGGGCCCGAGCACCGCTCCGCCCTGACTGCCCAGTGACTTGGAGAGCGTGACCGTCACGACCACGTCGTCCGCGCCCGCGAGGCCCGCCGCGTGCGGGGCGCCCCGGCCGCCGGTGCCGAGGACGCCGAGGCCGTGCGCGTCGTCGACGAGGAGCCCGGCGCCGTGCTCCCGGCAGACCTGGGCGAACCGGCCGAGCGGTGCCGCGTCGCCGTCGACGGAGAACACCGTGTCGCAGACGAGGACCGCCTGTCCCGCGTGCGTGCCGAGCGCCTTGCGCACGGCGTCCGGGTCCGCGTGGGCGACGACCTGCGTGGTGCCGCGGGCCAGCCGGCAGCCGTCGATGAGCGAGGCGTGGTTGCCCGCGTCCGAGACGATCAGCGAACCGTGCGGGGCGAGCGCGGTGACCGCGGCGAGGTTGGCCGCGTAGCCGGAGGAGAAGACCAGGGCCGCCTCGAAGCCGCAGAAGGCGGCGAGTTCGCGCTCCAGTTCGCAGTGCAGGGCGGTGGTGCCGGTGACCAGCCGGGAGCCGGTGGCGCCGCCGCCCCAGGCACGGGCCGCCGCCGCGGCTCTCTCGGTGACCTCCGGATGGCGGGACAGGCCCAGGTAGTCGTTGCTCGCCAGGTCCAGCAGCGGGGAGTCGGCCGGGCGGGGTCGCAGCGTCCGTACGAGCCCGGCGCGGCGGCGCGCGTCCGCCTGTTCGTCGATCCAGCCGAACGCCATGGGTCCTCCGGGGCTTTTGTAGGCAGTGGACAGACACTAGCCGGACGACACGCCCCGCATGGTGTGGCAATACCCACACGTCGAACCGTCTCTGTTGTGCAAACTCTCCTTGGCCCCGGGCGGCCCCGTAGGACAGGATCGGCTCTCATGGACCTGCTGAACACGCTGGTGGACAAGGGGCTTCGGCGCGAACTGCCGACCCGTCAGGAAGCTCTGGCCGTCCTGGCCACCTCCGACGACGATCTGCTCGATGTGGTGGCCGCGGCCGGGAAGGTGCGCCGCCGCTGGTTCGGCCGACGGGTGAAACTCAACTACCTCGTCAACCTCAAGTCCGGCCTGTGCCCCGAGGACTGCTCCTACTGCTCGCAGCGGCTCGGTTCGAAGGCCGACATCCTCAAGTACACCTGGCTCAAGCCCGACGACGCCTCCAGGGCCGCGGCGGCCGGGCTGGCCGGCGGGGCCAAGCGGGTGTGCCTGGTGGCCAGCGGGCGCGGGCCGACGGACCGGGACGTGGACCGGGTCTCGGAGACCATCAAGGCGATCAAGGGGCAGAACGAGGGCGTCGAGGTGTGCGCCTGTCTCGGGCTGCTCTCCGACGGCCAGGCCGAACGGCTGCGCGCCGCGGGCGCCGACGCGTACAACCACAACCTCAACACCTCCGAGTCGACGTACGGCGACATCACCACCACCCACACCTACGCCGATCGGGTGGACACGGTGAACAAGGCGCACGCGGCGGGGCTGTCCGCGTGCTCGGGGCTCATCGCCGGGATGGGCGAGAGCGACGAGGACCTGGTCGACGTCGTCCACTCGCTGCGCGCGCTGGACCCGGACTCGGTGCCGGTCAACTTCCTCATTCCGGTCGAGGGCACCCCGCTGGCCAAGGAGTGGAACCTCACCCCGCAGCGGTGCCTCAGGATCCTCGCGATGGTGCGGTTCGTCTGCCCCGACATCGAGGTGCGCATCGCCGGCGGCCGCGAGGTGCACCTGCGCACGATGCAGCCCCTCGCCCTGCACCTGGCCAACTCGATCTTCCTCGGCGACTACCTGACCACCGAGGGCCAGGCGGGCCGGGCCGACCTGGAGATGATCGCGGACGCGGGCTTCGAGGTGGAGGGTACCGACCAGGTGACCCTGCCGGAGCACCGGGCGAAGGCCGCGGCCGGCTGCGGTGCGCACGCGGGCGCGGGCAGCGACGGCCACGCGGGCGGCTGCGGGTCTGCCGAGGGCCCCGGCTGTGGTGCGCACGCGGGCGGCGGGTGCGGTTCCCACGAGAGCGGGGACGTCTGCGGTACGGCCGCACCGGCGGCGTCGGCCGCCCCCGCGTCCTGCGCCGAACCCCGCACCGACCTGGTGGCGCTGCGCCACCGCGGCGCCGGGACGGATCTCGCGCCCAATGCCTGACCGGTCCGACCGGCGCGTGTCCGAGCTGCTGGATCTCGACCGGCGGCACGTGTGGCACCCGTACGGCCCGATGCCCGGCCGTCAGGAACCGCTCGTCGTGGAGTCGGCGAGCGGGGTCCGGCTGAAGCTGCGGCTCGCCGACGGAACCGGTGACGAAGTCGTGGACGGGATGTCGTCGTGGTGGGCGGCGATCCACGGCTACGGTCACCCCGTGCTCGACGAGGCCGCCCGCGAGCAGTTGGGGCGGATGAGCCATGTGATGTTCGGCGGGCTCACCCACGAGCCCGCCGTCCGGCTCGCGAAGCTCCTTGTCGACATGTCGCCCGACGGTCTCGAACACGTCTTCCTGGCCGACTCCGGCTCGGTCTCGGTCGAGGTGGCCGTCAAGATGTGCCTGCAGTACTGGCGCTCCCTCGGCCGCCCGCAGAAGCGGCGGCTGCTGACCTGGCGGGGCGGCTACCACGGGGACACCTGGCAGCCGATGTCCGTGTGCGACCCCGAGGGCGGGATGCACGAGCTGTGGTCGGGCGTGCTGCCGCGCCAGGTCTTCGCGGACGCGCCGCCGGCCGGGTACGAGGAGGCGTACGCCGCCCGCCTGGGCGACCTGGTCGAACAGCACGCGGACGAACTGGCCGCCGTGATCGTCGAACCGGTGGTGCAGGGCGCGGGCGGGATGCGGTTCCACTCCCCCGCCTACCTGCGGGTGCTGCGCGAGGCGTGCGACGCGCACGACGTGCTGCTGGTGTTCGACGAGATCGCGACCGGGTTCGGCCGCACCGGCGCGCTGTTCGCGGCGGACCACGCGGCGGTGACCCCGGACGTGATGTGCGTGGGCAAGGCGCTCACCGGGGGGTACCTGACGATGGCCGCGACCCTGTGCACCGCGCGGGTGGCCGACGGGATCTCGCGCGGCGAGGTGCCGGTGCTGGCGCACGGCCCCACGTTCATGGGCAATCCGCTGGCCGCCGCCGTCGCCTGCGCCTCGATCGAACTGCTGCTCGGCCAGGACTGGCTCGGTGAGGTCGAACGGATCGAGACGGGCCTGCGGGACGGCCTGGCACCGGCGGCGGCTCTGCCGGGCGTGCGGGACGTGCGGGTGCTGGGCGCCATCGGGGTCGTGCAGCTCGACCACCCGGTGGACATGGCGGCGGCGACCCGGGCCGCCGTGCGCGAGGGCGTGTGGCTGCGGCCGTTCCGGGACCTGGTGTACACGATGCCGCCGTACGTCACGGACGACGCGGACCTGGCACGGATCGGCCGCGCGGTGTGCGCGGCGGCGCGAGAGGGATGAGATGCCGGTACTGGTGATCACGGGGACGGGCACGGAGGTCGGCAAGACGGTCACGACGGCGGCCGTCGCCGCCGCGGCACTGGCGGCCGGCCGGTCGGTGGCCGTGCTCAAGGCGGCGCAGACGGGCGTGGGCCCGGACGAGCGGGGGGACGCCGACGAGGTCGCGCGGCTCGCCGGTCCGGTGACGGCACGCGAGGTCGCCCGCTACCCGGAGCCGTTGGCGCCGGGTACGGCCGCGCTGCGCGCAGGGCGGCCGCCGGTGCGTCCGGAGGAGGTGGCCGAGGCCGCTGCGAAGCTGGCCACCGAGCACGACCTGGTGCTGGTGGAGGGCGCCGGCGGTCTCCTCGTACGGTTCGACGCGGCGGGCGGCACCCTCGCGGACGCCGCGAAGCTGCTGCGGGCCCCCGTGCTCCTGGTCGCCGCCGCCGGGCTCGGCACGCTGAACACGACCGAGCTGACCGCCCGTGAGCTGCGCGAGTGCGAGCTGGACCTGCTCGGCGTGGTGATCGGCAGCTGGCCCGCCCGCCCCGACCTGGCCGCCCGCTGCAACGTCGCCGACCTTCCGCAGGTGGCCGGCGCTCCGCTGCTCGGCGCCCTGCCCGAGGGCGCGGGGGCGCTCGCGCCGGCCGATTTCCGCACGGGCGCCGGCCGGTGGCTAGCGCCCCGCCTCAACGGGAGCTGGGACGCGGCGGCCTTCACGGTGCGCGAGGCACCGGCACCGTTCGGGTAGGGCAGGCCGACCGCGTCCTTTCACGCGCCTTCCCCTCGACGCGGCGGCCGGCGCGCACGTGTGTGCGTCCGGGCCGCCGTGCGTGCCCGGGTGCCGGGCGGGGGACACTCACCGTAGGCACGTACGGTCCGGGAGGTCGCCATGCCGCCAAGGTCCACCGCGGGCTCCGGCCGGGCCGCGCGGGACTGCGTCCACCATCCACTGTTCGCCCGCTGCTACACCCGCTTCAGTGTGGCCGCGGAGACCAGGCTGGGCATGGCGCGGCTGCGTGAGCGGCTGCTCGCCGGGCTCACCGGGCGGGTGATCGAGATCGGCGCGGGCAACGGGCTGAACTTCGCGCACTGTCCCGGTGGCGTCGCGGAGGTCGTGGCGGTCGAACCGGAGCGCCTGCTGCGGCAGGAGGCCGTCGCGGCGGCGCTGCGCGCCGACGTGCCGGTCGACGTGGTGCCGGGCCGCGCCGAGGCGCTGCCGGTCAAGAGTGAGGCCTTCGACGCGGTGGTGTTCTCGCTGGTGCTGTGCAGTGTGCACGACGTACCGCGGGCCCTGGCCGAGGCGCGGCGGGTGCTGCGGCCGGGCGGCGAGGTGCGGTTCTTCGAGCACGGCGTGGGCGGCGGCCGGGTGATGCGGTTCGCCCAGCGGGCCCTGGACCGCACGGTGTGGCCGCCGTTGAGCGGCGGCTGCCACGTGGCCCGCGATCCGGTCGCCGCGCTGCGGGCGGCCGGGTTCGAGCTGGGTCCCTACCGCCGGGTGATGCTGCCCGAGAGGGGGCCGGCCCTGCCGAGTTCGTACTGCTCGCTGGGCACGGCCTGGCGGCCGGTCGCGGACGGGCGGGACCCGGAGGGCGGGCCCGGCGCGCGGCGCGGAGCCGGCGGGGCACGCGGCCCCGGTGCACCACCCTGATCAGCCGGTCACCCGCTCCACCGGCGTCACACGCTCCACCGGCGCAGCTCGCGCGCGATCTCGTGCACCGAGGCGTCCCCGCTCTTGACCAGTCGCGCCAGGTCACGCACCTGTTCGGGTGAGGTGGAGACCTTCAGTCCGCTGGCGACCAGGTAGGCGTACGCCACCGCGGAGGCGAACAGCGCGTTGGAGCGTTCCAGCGCCGGGACGTGCACGAGCAGTTGGAGCAGTGCGGCGGCCCGCGCCTGCGGGGAGTCGTAGACGGGTACGTCGAAGATCTCGGCGCGGTGGCGTGCCACCGCGGCGACGAGGGCACCCCAGTCGGTGACCTGGGGGTCCCCGGGGGTCATGCGCTCGGCGAGCATCAGCAGCCAGGCGAGGTCGATGCGCAGGTCGCTCAAGGGCTCAGCGGCGCCCTTCGCGATCGTCCTCCGGGACGTGGTCCGCGCTCCGGCTCGCCCTGGCCGAGGGCGCCGCCCCGTCGAACTCCTCGGCGAAGACGGCCTCGTAGCTCTTCATGAAGTCGGCGGCGGCCTCCACGAAGGTGCGGCCGGCCTCTCCGGTGTCCTGGCGGACCAGTTCCTCGATGTAGCGGTTGACGCTCATCCCGCGGGCGAGGGCGCGTTCGCGGGCGGCGCGGGCCGTGCCCTCGTCCACCCGCACGTTCAGCTGGGTCTTCGCCATGGTTCGACGCTAGCGCCGAACCGCTAGCAGCGGCAAGGGGGGCAGGGAGGACATCGCCGGGGCGGGACCGGCTCGGCCCTCCGGGGGATACCGGCCGCGCGGTCGGTCACACTACGCTCGACCGGGGAGAGAAAAGGAATGAGTCAGGACATTCCGGACCGGCACATCACTGAGGAGGCCGCCGTGTCCCCACCCTCCGTGGTGCCGGACCTCGCACCGGCCGCGGGCTCCGCGGCCCGCGCCCGCGGACTGACCAAGGCGTACGGCGGGGGCGAGAGCGCCGTACTCGCCCTGGACTCGGTGGACGTCGACATCGCCCGCGGCCGGTTCACCGCGGTCATGGGCCCCTCCGGCTCCGGCAAGTCCACCCTGATGCACTGCCTGGCGGGGCTGGACACGGTGTCGGCCGGGCAGGTCTGGATCGGCGGCACCGAGATCACCGGGCTGAAGGACCGCGAGCTGACCCGGCTGCGGCGGGACCGGATCGGGTTCGTGTTCCAGTCGTTCAACCTCATCCCCACGCTCGACGCGCTGGAGAACATCACCCTGCCGATGGACATCGCGGGCCGCAGGCCCGACGGGCAGTGGCTCGACCAGGTCATCGACACCCTCGGGCTGAGGGACCGGCTCGGGCACCGGCCCGCGCAGCTCTCCGGCGGCCAGCAGCAGCGGGTGGCCTGCGCGCGGGCGCTCGCCTCCCGGCCCGAACTGATCTTCGCCGACGAGCCGACCGGCAATCTGGACTCGCGGGCGGGCCTGGAGGTGCTCGGCTTCCTGCGGGACGCCGTCGACGGCCTCGGGCAGACGGTCGTCATGGTCACCCACGATCCGGGTGCCGCCGCCCACTCCGACCTGGTGCTCTACCTCGCGGACGGCCGGATCGTGGACGAGCGCGAGCACCCGACGGCAGAGGCGGTGCTGGAGCGCATGCGCCTCCTCGCCGGGGCCGACCACCACACGCCCACCCCGGACCTCACCGCCGTCGAGGAGGCCTGAGCGGCGTGCTCAAGGCGACGCTGCGCAGCTTCCTCGCCCACAAGGGGCGGCTGCTGCTGTCCGCCCTGGCGGTCGTACTGTCCGTGGCCTTCGTCGCGGGCAGCATGATCTTCTCCGACACCGTCTCCCGCACCTTCGACCGGCTCTTCGCCTCGACCGCCGCCGATGTCACCGTGGCGCCCCGGCGGGAACTGAGGTCGCCCCTGCGGACCGGCGCCCTGCTGACCGTGCCGGCCTCGCTGGCCCGGCGGCTGTCCGGCGTGCCGGGGGTCGCGGCGGCCCACGTGGAGGCCTCGGTCGACACCGTGGTGATCCTCGACAGCAGGAACGAACCGGTCGGCCCGACCACCGGCGCCCCCACCATCGTCCGCAACTGGGAGGTCACCGACCACAGCCCGGTGGAACTGACCTCCGGGCACGCCCCGCACGGGGCCGGCGAGGCCCTGCTGGACGCGGACACGGCCGCGCACCAGCACGTGCGGATCGGCGACGTACTGACGGTCCAGGCGCAGCCGGGCACGTTCCGCGTGCGGGTGGTCGGCGTCGCCACCTTCACCACCACCAACCCCGGCGCGGCGCTGCTGTACCTCGACACGCCCACCGCGCAGGTCCGGCTGCTCGGCTCGACGGCCCGTGCGACCAGCGTCACCGTCGACGCCGCCGCGGGGGTCTCGGACCCCGAGCTGAAACGGCGCGTCGTGGCGGCGCTGGACGGCGGGACGTACGACGTGAGGACGGCGGGCGAGCAGGCCGAGTCGGCCGCCGCGAGCCTCGGCCCGTTCCTCGCGATCGTCAAGTTCGTGATGCTGGGCTTCGCCGGGATCGCGGTCCTCGCCGGCGTCTTCCTCATCGTCAACACCTTCGCGATGCTGATCGCCCAGCGCACCCGTGAACTGGGGCTGCTGCGCGTGCTGGGCGCCGACCGGCGGCAGGTGCGACGGTCGGTACTGACCGAGGCCGTACTGCTCGGCGTGGCCGGCTCCACGCTGGGCCTCGCGGCCGGCATCGGCCTCGCGGCCGGTCTCATCCGCCTCCTGGGCGCTTTCGGCATGCACCTGCGCGCGACCGAGATGGCGATCGGGTGGATCACCCCCGTCGCGGCGTACGTCATCGGTGTCGGCGTGACGTTCGTGGCGGCCTGCCTCCCGGCCCGCCGTGCCGCGGCCGTGTCCCCCATGGCGGCCCTCGCGGACGCCGAGGTCGCGGGGGTGGGGCGGCCGCTGAGGGTCCGCGCGGTCGCGGGTGCGGTCCTGGGCACCGCGGGTGCGGTCGCGCTCGGGGGCTGTGCGTCGGCGGGCAGGACCGCGACCGCGGTGACGCTCCTCGGGTTCGGCGTGGTCCTGACGCTGGTCGCGACCGTGATCGCCGGGCCGCTGCTGGTGCGTCCGCTGATCCGGGTGCTGGGCGGGGCGGTCCCCGCGTTCTTCGGCGCCGTGGGCCGGATGAGCCAGCGCAACGCCCTGCGCAATCCGCGCCGGACCGGCGCCACGGCGGCCGCCCTGATGGTGGGTCTGGCCCTGGTCGGCGGGATGTCCGTGGCCGGCGCCTCCATGACCCGTTCCATCGACCACCAGATCGAACGGACGCTCGGCGCCGACTACATCGTGCAGAACCGTGATTTCGTGCCCTTCCCGCAGCGGGTCACGGACACCGTCCGCGGCACGCCCGGCGCGGGTCTGGTGGTCCGGCAGCGGCTGGCGGCGATCGCGGTCCGGCTGCCGGACGGCAAGCGCGTCGAGACGGTCGTCTCGGGCTACGACCGGCGGCTGGACGACGTCGCCCACATGACGTACACGGCCGGGAACAGCGCGGCGGCGCTGGCCGACGGGCACCTGGCCATGGACGTGGGCTTCGCCAGGAGCCACGGCGTGCGGCTCGGCACCGTGCTGCCCGCCGAGTTCCAGGGCGGGCGCCGGGGCGGCCTGGCCGTCGCCGCCCTGACCGACCAGGACACGGCGGAGGGTTTCGGCATCCAGGGCGGGCTCTACACGGGCATCGGCACCCTCGACCGGTACGCCCCCGGCACGCCGGATGCCGCGCTGTACGTCGACGCCGCCGCGGGCACGAGCCCCGGGCTGTTGCGCGCCCGGCTGGAGAAGGCCCTCGTCCCGTTCCCGAACGTGCAGGTGCGCGACCAGGCCGACTACAAGAAGCTGGTGCACGACCAGATCGCGGTGCTGCTCTACCTGGTCTACGCGCTGCTCGCACTGGCCATCGTCATCGCCGTGCTCGGTGTGGTGAACACGCTGGCGCTGTCGGTGGTGGAGCGGACGCGCGAGATCGGGCTGTTGCGGGCCATCGGGCTGGCCCGGCGGCAGCTGCGGCTCATGATCCGCCTGGAGTCGGTGGTGATCGCGGTGTTCGGCGCCGTCCTCGGGCTGGCGCTGGGACTGGTGTGGGGCGTGTGCACCCAGCGGGTGCTGGCCCTGCAGGGCATGAAGTCACTGGCGATCCCCTGGAGCACGATCGTCGCGGTCGTGGTCGGCGCGGCCGTCGTGGGGATCGTAGCGGCCCTGCTGCCGGCCCTGCGCGCGTCCCGGATGAACGTGCTGGCGGCGATCGCGCACGAGTGATGGAATCGCCGGGGTACTCAAGTCACGTTCGCCTGAGGAGAGTTCATGCCGCGTCCGTTCCGTTTCGGAGTCAACCTGCTCGATGCGGCGCCGGCCGGTGAGTGGCGGGCCAAGTGCCGCCGGGCCGAGGAACTGGGCTACGACGTGATCCTCGTCCCCGACCACCTGGGCTGGGTCGCGCCGTTCCCGGCGCTGGTGGCGGCGGCCCAGGCGACCCGGCGGCCCCGGCTCGGCACGTTCGTCCTCAACGCGGGCTTCTCCAACCCGGCGCTGCTCGCCCGCGAGGTGGCGACGACGGACGCGCTGACGGACGGCCGGCTCGAACTGGGCCTCGGCACCGGCTACGTACGCGAGGAGCACGAGCGGGCCGGGCTGCCGTGGGGCTCCCCCGGCGAGCGCGTCGATGAGCTGCGGCACACGGTCGAGGAGCTGGAGCGGCTCCTCGCCTCCCCCGACCACCGGCCGCAGCCGGTGCAGCGGCCCCGGATCCCGCTGCTGATCGGCGCCAACGGCGACCGGATGCTGCGGCTGACCGCCGAGCACGCGGACATCGCCGCGTTCACGGGCGCGCGGCCCGCACCGGGGAGCGCCGGCGGCCTGATCCCGCTCACGGCGGCCGAACTGGACGAGCGGGTGGCGCTGTACCGCAAGTCGGCGGCGGGCCGCGCCGAGCCCGCGGAGCTGAACCTGCTGATCCAGCTCGTCGCCGTCACCGACGACCCGGAGCCGGTGCTGAGGCCGCTGCTGGAACGCCACCCGCGGCTGTCCCTGGAGGAGGCCCTGGCGCTGCCGATCGTGCTGGTGGGGAGCCTGGAGCAGATCGTCGGGCGGGTGCTGGCACAGCGTGAGCGGTTCGGGTTCTCGTACCTGACGGTGCTGGAGCCGTACATGGAGGCCTTCGCACCGGTGCTGGAGGCGCTTCGGGGGCGATGAGCGGCCGGGGCGGCGCCTTGCCCGGCGACGGCGGGGCCGTCGAAGGCGCGCCTGTGCGACGGGACCGGCGTGTCAGCGACGGGAGGGGGGCCGGGCGGCGAAGGTGCGCGTCCGCATGCTGGAATCCGGCTCCGCGTCCGGACGGGCGTGATGTGATCACGCCATGACCGACCCGCGTATCCGCCCCGCGACCCCCGCCGATGTCGACGCCGTGCTGGCCTTCTGGAGGACGGCAGCGGAGGGCACGAGCATCAGTGACGACCGGGACGGCGTGGCGCGCCTGGTCGAGCGCGACCCGCAGGCGCTGCTGCTGGCTCAGGACGCCGGTGAACTCGTCGGCACCGTGATCGCGGGTTTCGACGGCTGGCGCTGCCACCTGTACCGGCTGGCGGTGCATCCCGGCCGGCGGCGCCGGGGCATCGGCTCGGCGCTGCTCGCCGCCGCCGAGGAGCGGTTCGTACGGCTCGGCGGGCGGCGGGGCGACGCAATGGTGCTGACCCGCAACGAGGTCGCGCACCACGCCTGGCGGGCATCGGGTTACGCCCCCGAGGAGCACTGGCGGCGCTGGGTGAAGCCGCTCGCGGACCCGGCGGACTGACCGGGAGCCGGGCGCTCCGGAGGGGATTTTTGCCCGTCCTTTACCATGGAGGGACACCCGGTCCTCCATGAAAGGTTGTGAGCGTCCGTCCATGGGCGAGCCTCCCAGTAGCCGCACGCACCACCGCGCGATCCCCCGCGTCCTGTCCGACCATGGGAAGGGGGTGACCCGATGACCGAAGTGCTCCTCCTGCTCGTGGCGGTCCTGCTGTCGCTGGCCTGCGGCGCCTTCGTCGCGGCCGAGTTCTCGCTCACCACCGTCGACCGCGGCGCCCTGGAGCGTGCGGCCGGGCGCGGTGAGCGCGGCGCCGCCGGTGCCCTCAAGGCCGTACGGAACCTGACGTTCCAGCTGTCCGGCGCGCAACTCGGCATCACCGTCACCAACCTGGTCGTCGGCATGCTCGCGGAGCCCTCGATCGCCAAGCTCCTCGCCGGCCCGCTCCAGTCGCTCGGCTTCTCGCGGTCCATGGCGACCACCGTGGCGCTGATCGTGGGCACCGCCCTGTCCACCGTGTTCCTGATGGTCGTGGGCGAGCTGGTGCCCAAGAACTGGGCGATCTCCTCGCCGCTCGCCGTGGCCCGGCACGTCGCCACCCCGCAGCGCTGGTTCAGCGGCGCGTTCCGCCCGTTCATCACCCACCTCAACAACACGGCGAACCGCGTGGTGCGCCGGCTCGGAGTGGAGCCCGCCGAGGAACTGGCCTCCGCGCGCGGCCCCCAGGAACTGGCGGCACTGGCCCGGCACTCGGCCAAGGAGGGCGCCCTGGAGGCGGACACCGCCGAACTGTTCGTCCGCACCCTCAACCTCGCCGACCTCACCGCGGAGAACGTGATGACGCCGCGCGTCCAGGTCGTCGCCCTGGAGGCCCAGGCCACCTGCGAGGACGTGGCGAACGCCACCCGGGCGACCGGACTGTCCCGCTTCCCCGTCTACCGCGGCAGCCTGGACTCGGTGGTGGGTACGGCCCACGTCAAGGACGTGCTCGCGGTACCCGCCGAGCGCCGCACCCACCTGCGGGTCTTTGAGATCATGCGCGAACCGATGCTCGTCCCCGAGTCGCTGACCGTCGACCGGCTCCTGGACCGGCTCTCCGGAAGGCGGACGATGGCGGTCGTCATCGACGAGTACGGCGGCACCGCAGGGGTGGCGACCCTGGAGGACATCGTCGAGGAGGTCGTCGGCGAGGTGCGCGACGAGCACGACCCGCACGAGACGCCGGACCTGGCCCCGGCCGGGGCCGACGCGGAGGGCCGCGCCCTGTACTCGGCCGACGGCTCCGCCCGGGTGGACCAGCTGGCCCGCGTGGGCTGGCGCGTGCCCGACGGGCCCTACGAGACCCTGGCCGGTCTGGTCGCCGCGGAACTGGGCCGGATACCGCAGACGGGTGACGTGCTGGAGGTCGCCGGCTGGCGGCTGGACGTGGTCGACGCGAGCGGGCGCCGCGCGGCCCGCGTGCTGATGCACGCGCCGCTCGACGACACCGCCCACGACGCGTCCGCGCTGCGCGACAAGCACGCGGGCAAGCACCTGAGTGACGGGAAGAGGGCCGGCCGGTGACCGCCGTACAGATTCTGATCGGTCTCGCGACCCTGGTCGTCAACGCCTTCTTCGTGGGCGCCGAGTTCGCGCTGATCTCGGTGCGCCGCAGCCAGGTCGAGCAGTACGTCGAGGAAGGGGCCCAGGGCGACCGGCGCGCCCGGAGCGTGCTGTGGGGCCTGGAGCACGTGTCCGCGCTGCTCGCGGCGGCACAGCTCGGCATCACCCTGTGCACCCTGGTCCTCGGCGTCGTCGCCGAACCGGCGATCGCGCACCTGCTGGAGCCGGTCTTCCACGCGGTCGGGGTCCCGGCGGGGGCGGGCCACGCAGTGTCCTTCGTGATCGCGCTGGCGCTGGCGACGTACCTGCACATGCTGCTCGGCGAGATGGTGCCGAAGAACGTGGCGCTCGCTGAGCCGGTGCGCAGCGCCCTCCTGCTCGGCCCGCCGCTGGTCGCGCTCTCCCGCGCCCTGCGCCCGGTGATCTTCACGGTGAACACGTTCGCCAACGCCCTGCTCAAGCTGTTGCGGGTGGAGGCCAAGAACGAGGTCTCGGCCACGTTCACGGACACGGAACTGGCCGAGATCGTCAAGGACGCCAGCGAGGCCGGCCTCATCGACGACCGGGCGCAGGAACGGCTGCACGACGCGCTGGAGCTGGGCAGCCGCCCGGTGCGCGACGTGGTGCTGCCGCTGGAGCGGGTGGTCTACGCCCGTCTCGGGGTCACCCCGGAGCAGGTGGAGCGGCTGTCGGCCGAGTCCGGCTTCTCGCGCTTCCCCGTGGTCGACGAGCAGCGCCGGATCATCGGCTACCTGCACGTGAAGGACGCCCTGGACGCCTCGCCGCGCACCGAGCCGTTCCGGCTGCGTGACATGCGCCCCATCGCCCGGGTCAGGGAGAGCACCCCGCTGGACGACGTGCTCACGGCGATGCGAGGCAGCCGGACGCACCTCGCGGCGGTGCTGGGCGCGGACGGACGGCTGGCCGGTCTGGTGACGATGGAGGACGTGCTGCGGGAGCTCTTCGGGCAGCGGGTCTGAGCGAGGGTTCGGCCGACGGGTCTGAGGGAAGAGGCGCGGCTCGGGGCCGGGCCCCCGGAGCGGGACCGACCGCTTGGTATGCGTGCGTGGCGACGGGTTACCATCGCTCACGCCATGCAGACGAACCCTCCTTACTCCAGCCTGGTCGCGGTCGGCGACTCCTTCACCGAGGGCATGTCGGACCTGCTGCCCGACGGCTCCTACCGGGGCTGGGCCGACCTGCTGGCGGCCCGGATGGCGGCCCGCGCCCCCGGCTTCCGGTACGCCAACCTCGCCGTGCGCGGCAAGCTCATCGGGCAGATCGTCGACGAGCAGGTCGAGGTGGCGGCGGCCATGCGGGCCGACGTGGTCACGCTGGTGGGCGGGCTGAACGACACCCTGCGGCCCAAGTGCGACATGGGCCGGGTGCGGGGGCTGCTGACGCAGGCCGTGGAGCGGCTGGCGCCGTCGTGCCGGCAGCTCGTGCTGATGCGCAGTCCGGGCCGCAGCGGCCCCGTCCTGGAGCGGTTCCGGCCCCGCATGGAGGAGTTGTACGCCTGCGTGGACGAGCTGGCCGAGAAGCACGGGGCGGTCGTCGTCGACCTGTACGGCGCGCCCTCGCTGGCCGATCCGCGCCTGTGGGGCGTGGACCGGCTGCATCTGACGGACGAGGGCCACCGCCGGGTCGCGGAGGCGGTGTGGCAGGCGCTCGGGCACGAGGCCGAAGACCCCGAGTGGCGCACGCCGCTGCCCGCGACCCTGCCGCCGGGCTGGCTGACCCGCCGGGTCGCGGACGCGCGGTTCGCCCGGCAGCACCTGCTCCCCTGGATAGGCAGGCGGCTGACCGGCCGCTCCTCCGGTGACGGCCGCCCGGCCAAGCGCCCCGAGCTGCTGCCCTACCCGGACCCGGACCCGACCGACGCCTGACTCCTCCCGCGGCGGGTCCTCGCGGGGCCCACGCCTGGTCCTCGAAGGCGCCCCCGCCCGGGCCCTCGTAGGTTCGGACGAACACCCCTGTGGCGCTGGCCTGCACGATTCGCCAGTAGAATCCGTACACGTGACTTCCGCTCCCGCCAAGCCCCGCATCCCGAACGTCCTCGCCGGACGCTACGCCTCCGCCCAGCTCGCCACGCTGTGGTCGCCCGAGCAGAAGGTGAGGCTGGAGCGGCAGCTCTGGCTCGCCGTGCTGCGCGCCCAGAAGGACCTCGGGATCGAGGTCCCGGACGCGGCCATCGCCGACTACGAGCGGGTGCTGGACCAGGTCGACCTGGCCTCGATCGCCGAGCGCGAAAAGGTCACGCGGCACGACGTGAAGGCACGGATCGAGGAGTTCAACGACCTCGCCGGGCACGAGCACGTGCACAAGGGCATGACCTCCCGCGACCTCACGGAGAACGTGGAGCAGTTGCAGATCCGGCTCTCGCTGGAGCTGGTGCGCGACCGCACGGTGGCCGTGCTGGCCCGCCTGGGCAAGCTGGCCGCGGAGTACGGCGAGCTGGTCATGGCCGGCCGCTCGCACAACGTCGCCGCGCAGGCCACCACCCTGGGCAAGCGGTTCGCCACGGCCGCCGACGAGCTGCTGGTGGCGTACGGGCGCGTGGAGGAGCTGCTCGGCCGCTATCCGCTGCGCGGCATCAAGGGCCCGGTGGGCACCGCTCAGGACATGCTGGACCTGCTGGGCGGCGACGCTGCGAAGCTGGCGGAGCTGGAACGGCGGATCGCCGCCCACCTGGGCTTCGGCCAGGCCTTCACCTCCGTCGGCCAGGTCTACCCGCGCTCCTTGGACTACGAGGTCGTCACCGCCCTGGTGCAGCTCGCGGCGGCCCCGTCGTCGCTGGCGAAGACGATCCGGCTGATGGCCGGGCACGAACTGGTCACCGAGGGCTTCAAGCCGGGCCAGGTCGGCTCCTCGGCGATGCCGCACAAGATGAACACCCGTTCCTGCGAGCGTGTCAACGGGCTCATGGTCATCCTGCGCGGGTACGCCTCGATGACCGGCGAGCTGGCGGGCGACCAGTGGAACGAGGGCGACGTGTCCTGCTCGGTGGTGCGCCGCGTCGCGCTGCCGGACGCGTTCTTCGCGCTGGACGGGCTGCTGGAGACCTTCCTGACGGTGCTCGACGAGTTCGGCGCCTTCCCTGCGGTGATCGCCCGGGAGCTGGACCGCTACCTGCCGTTCCTCGCCACCACCAAGGTGCTGATGGGTGCGGTGCGGGCCGGGGTCGGCCGCGAGGTCGCCCACGAGGCCATCAAGGAGAACGCCGTGGCCACCGCGCTCGCCATGCGCGAGCAGGGCGCCGAACGCAACGACCTGCTCGACAAGCTGGCCGCCGACGAACGCCTCCCGCTCGACCGCGCGGGCCTGGCGGAGCTGATGGCCGACAAGCTGTCCTTCACCGGCGCCGCGGCCGACCAGGTCGGCACCGTCGTCGGCCGCGTCGAGGAGATCGTCAAGCAGCATCCGGAGGCCGCCGCCTACGCCCCGGGGGCGATCCTCTGACCCGCTTCACCCCGGCACAGCTCGAGGCCGCCCGCGACCGTTCCGTACCGGACGTGGTCGCGGACGGCCTGAGCGTGCTTTTCTGCGGCATCAACCCCGGTCTGACGAGCGCCGCGACGGGCCACCACTTCGCCCGCCCCGGCAACCGGTTCTGGCCGGTGCTGCACCGCTCCGGGTTCACCCCGAGGCTGTTGAAACCCGCGGAGCAGGCCGAACTGCTCTCGTACGGGCTCGGCATCACCAACGTGGTGGCCCGGCCCACGGCACGGGCCGACGAACTGACGGCCGAGGAGTACCGCGAGGGCGGACGGCTGCTGGCGCTCAAGGTGGCCCGGCTGCGGCCCCGGTGGCTGGCCGTGGTCGGCGTCACCGCGTACCGGGCGGCCTTCGCCGACCGCCGGGCACAAGTCGGACCGCAGGAGCGGACGATCGGTTCCGCACGGGTGTGGGTGCTGCCCAATCCGAGCGGTCTGAACGCGCACTGGACGGCGGAGACCATGGCCACGGAATACGCCCGGCTGCGGGCGGCGGCGGAGACCGCGTGACGAATCACGCCAGACGCACCGTTCATGGCGGGCGCACCGCTCATGGCGAGGGTGTCGGTCACGGCGGTCACGGCGGTCATGGCGGGTCCGTGTCGGTGACGACCGCGAGGAGCTGGAACGGCAGCTCCTCGTCCCACTGGGAGACGCCGAGGGCTATCCAGCGGCCGGTCCCGGGTGCCCGCCACAACTGGACGTCGGGCACATGGCCGCTGAGCGAGACCCACGGCTCCGCCGTCTCCTCCCCCCGCGTGGCCCGTTCGAAGACGCTGTACAGGCTGACCGCCTGGGGCCGGCCCCACCGCTCGGTCAGCCGCTCCGCCAGCCCGTCCTGGTCGCACACGAACTGATCCGCCGTCTCCTGCCACCGGGTCCCGTCGTCCTCCCAGAAGTCCTCGCTCGTCTCCAACTCGGCCATCAGGAAGCCGGGTCCCGCCGCGCCGACGTCCGTCCTGGCGGGCTCCGCGGGAAACCCCTCGGAGCACAGCCGGTCGATCACAGCGAGAGCCTTCGCGATGTCCATGTGTTCCAGTAAAGCGGCCCCCACTGACAATTGGCGGGGTGTCAGGAGGCCGCCCTGCCGGGGCTACCGTCCGGGCAGTGGGACCGGGGCGACGGCGGCGGTCCGAGCCGACGGGCGGCCGGGCTCCTCCCCCTCGCGGACCGCGGCGGCCGTCCCGGCACTCGCTGCCCCGGGCCGCGCCGAGTACGATCCGCCCAACACGCGCACGAGCAGGGAGGACGGACGTTGGGGCGGCTGACCGGCGGGGATCCCTCGCTGCTGCGAAGGATCAATTCCGCGGTGGTGCTGCACGCGCTGCGTGCCACGGACTGCGCGACGCTGACGGAGATCACCCGGCTGACCGGCCTGTCCCGGCCGACGGTCGAAGGCGTCGTCGAGGACCTCGTGGAAGCGGGGCTCGTCGCCGAGAAGGCCGCGGAGGAGGGCGCCGCCAGGCGGCAGGGACGGCCCGCGCGACGCTACCGGTTCCGGGCCGAGGCGGGGCACCTGCTCGGCCTGGAGATCGGTGCCCACCGCGTCGCGGCGCTCCTGTCCGACCTGGACGGCCGGGTGCTCGGCGCCCAGGCCAAGGAGGTGGGCGAGACGGCCGACGCGGACGAGCGCCTGGAGCGGCTGCGCACGGCGGTCGCGGAACTGCTGCGCCGGGCCGGCGTCCCGCGCAGTTCGCTGCGGGCCGTCGGGGTGGGCACCCCGGGCATCGTCGAGGCGGGCGGCATCGTACGGCTGGGCACGGCACTGCCCGGCTGGACGGGGCTCAACCTGGGCGAACGGCTCAGCCGTTCCTTCAGGTGCCCGGTGCTGGTCGAGAACGACGCCAACGCCGCGGCACTCGCCGAACACTGGAAGGGCGCCGCCACCGCCTCCGACGACGTGGTGTTCGTCCTGGCCGGGCTGAGCCCGGGCGCCGGTTCCCTGATCGGCGGCCGGCTGCACCGGGGGTTCGGCGGAGCCGCGGGCGAGATCGGCGCGCTGCACCTGCTGGGCCGCGACGTCACTCCCGAGACGCTGCTGTCGACCACGGACCAGCCGCTGCACCCCTTGGACGAGCAGGCGGTCACGGCGGTCTTCGCCCTGGCCCGGGAGGGTGACCAGCGGGCCCTCGCGGCCGTGGACCGCTTCATCCAGCGGCTCGTCCACGACGTGGCGGCGCTGGTGCTGGCCCTGGACCCGGAGCTGGTCGTCGTCGGCGGCTGGGCGGCGGGTCTGGACGATGTCCTGGAACCGCTGCGCAGCGCGCTGGCCCGCTACTGCCTGCGGGCGCCCCAGGTCACCCTGTCCCTCCTCGGCGAGGCCGCGGTGGCCACGGGCGCCCTCCGTCTGGCCCTGGACCACGTGGAGGAAGAGCTGTTCGCGGTGGAAAGCACGGTGACGGCCCGCCGCTGAGCCCACCGGCACCGCAGTCGCGGGCGGCACAGCGAGCGAGGGCGCGACGCCGGGTGCGGGCCGGGGGGCAGAGCGCCGGGTGGAGCTGGGAAATTCCACAGCGCGGGCCCTCTGGCCGACGCACCGCGCCCCGGCCTCCCCCGGCCGTCCCCCCGGCCCGGGCCCTCGTCAGTCCGCCGTCACGACGCCTGGCGTTCCGGACCGTGGTGGATCTCCACCCCGCCGGGGTCCCCGAAGGTCAGCCGGCACGTGTCGGCTCGGTAGGTGGCGACGGAGAGTGCGGCGGTGCGTCCGCCGACGACGAAGCGGGTCGTGACGACGAGGACGGGCGCGCCGGGCAGCCGGTCCAGTTCCTTGGCGTCGTCGGCGCGGGCGGAGCCGAGTTCGACGGCCCGCTCCTGGCCCTCCAGGTCGAGGTGCTGCAGCTCGCGCAGCACGGCACGCGCGCGTGCCGGTCCGGAGGGCGCGTCGATCGCGGTCAGGTCGGGCACGGACGAAGCCGGGATGTACAGGAGTTCGGCGGCGACCGGCTGACCGTGGCTCACCCGGGACCGGCGTACCGTGTGCACGGGTGTGTCACGGTCGCTCTCCAGGGCGTCGGCGACGGCCGCCGGCGGGACCGCCTGGACGCAGTCCGCGGGGTGCCAGGCGTCGTCCGCCGCGCCCGGCCAGGCGTGCTGTTCGGTGCCGACGGCCACACCCACGCGCGGGGGTGCCACGGTCGTTCCGACGCCGCGCCGGCGCTGGAGCCTGCCCTCCAGCTCCAGCTGTTCCAGGGCCTGGCGGAGAGTCGCCCGGGCCACACCGAAGCGGGCGGCCAGCTCCCGCTCGTTGGGCAGGATCTCGCCGACCGAGAACTCGGAGTCCAGTGCCTCACTGAGCACGGTCTTCAGGTGCCAGTACTTCGGCTCCGGCACCGATTCGAGCTGCGTGGTCCCCACCCTGTCCTCCGCAATCGCCGTGGTCCGGCCGCGTTTCAGCGCCTTGTTTATTAAAGGTTGTTGTACTTATCTGCGACCATAGGGCCGCCCTCGGCCTTGGTCAAGACCAATCATCGGCCGCTTGCGGAGGAGAGGACCGCCGCACGGCGCAGCGTTCACGCGGCGTTCGCACAAGGTGCCATTCGCGACATGACGGCGAAACCCCCGTCGCACGGACGGGGGCGCGGTCGATCTCCGAGCAGGTGAGGTCACCGGGTTTCCCGGACCACCCCGGTGGCCACCGAGCCGTCCCGGCCGGCCCGTCCGGCAGCGCCCAGGCGGCTGCCGCCCCGTGTCCCGTGGCGCACGGGCTCCGATACACGGACCCCGGGGGCTACCCGTCGGTAGCAATTGCTGACAAGCTGTCTAACCGGCGTCCCAGCGATCCCGACGAGGAGCAACCATGTCCGCCACCGTCTCCTTCCCGGTCCCCTCCGCGCACGGCCCCCGGACCGTGACCCTGTCCTACGCGCGCGTGGGCACCGGTGAGCCGCTGCTCCTGCTGCACGGCATAGGCCACCACCGCCAGGCCTGGGACCCGGTGGTCCACCTCCTCTCGGTGGAGCGGGACGTCATCTCCGTGGACCTGCCCGGCTTCGGCGACTCCCCCGCGCTGCCCGACGGACTGCGGCACGACCTGCCGACGATGAACGGCGCCCTCGGCGCCCTGTGCGAGGCCCTGGAGATCGAACGGCCCCACGTCGCCGGCAACTCCCTGGGCGGCCTGCTGGCCCTCGAACTGGGCCGCGAGAAGCGCGCACGGTCCGTCACGGCACTGTCCCCGGCCGGATTCTGGACCGAGACCGAACGCCGGTACGCGTTCGGCGTCCTCCAGGGCATGCGGGCCGTCGCGCGGCGCACGCCGCTGCCGCTGGTCGAGCGGCTCTCCCGCACGGCGGCCGGCCGCACCGTGCTGACCAGCACCATCTACGCCCGGCCCGGCCGCCGCTCACCCGAGGCGGTGGTCGCCGAGACGCTGGCCCTCGCGCGGGCCACCGCTTTCGAGGAGACCCTCCGGGCGGGCATCGACGTACGCTTCACGGACGACCTCCCGAACATCCCCGTCACCGTCGCCTGGGGCGCCAAGGACCGGCTGCTGATCCCCCGGCAGGGCGTGCGCGCCAAGCAGACCGTCCCGCGGGCCCGGCTGGTGCGGCTGCCCGGCTGCGGACACGTCCCGATGAACGACGATCCGGCGCTCGTCGCGCGCGTGATCCTCGACGGCAGCCGCTGAGCGCCGCCCGGCCCGCCGCACCGCCCCCGATCCCACGGCGACCCCGGCGCCCACCAGGGCGCTGCCGACCGCCTGGGCGGCGCCGTAGGAGCCGGTGCCGACGAGCGGCGCCGAGAAGGCGGCGGCCACCGGGATGAGGCCCGAGAAGAGCGTGGCACGCTCGGCGCCGATCCGCTGCATGCCCATGTACCAGCACACGAAGCCGACGACGGTCACGACCGCCGCCTGCCACAGCAGCGCGGCGGCCTCGCCCGCGTCCGGGCGGCGCAGCCAGGCGCCGCCGTCGAGCAGGACACCCGCGAGCGCCGACTCCGCGGCGGCGGTGCCGCACACCACCGCCGACAGCAGCCGGGGCCCGAGCGGGCGCAGCACGGGCACCGCGAGGACGGCGAAACCGGCCTCGCCCGCGAGCGCGCCCGCCGAGAAGGCGATCCCCGCGCCGTCGGTACGGCCCCAGCCCTGCACCGTCAGGGCCCCGACGGCGACCAGCGACGCCCCGTACAGCACGGCCCGCTGCGGGCGCCGCCCCTCCAGGAGCGGAACGAGGACCGCCACGACCACGGGGGCGCAGCCCACGAAGACGCCGGGCACCGCCGGTTCCGCGGTGCGCTCGGCGGCGATGACCGCGAGGTTGAAACCGACCATGCCCACCGCGGCGAGCAGCGCGAGCCGGGCCCACCGGCGCGGGGCCAGCCCTCGCAGGCGTGCCACCGCACCGCGTCCGGCGAACGGCAGCAACAGCAGGCAGGCCAGGGCGTAGCGCAGGAACTGGCCCCCCGCGTAGGGGTAGCTCCCGAGGACGCTGTTGGCGGTGAAGGATCCTCCGACGAGGAGGCAGGCGAACGCGGCGAGCAGGGCGCCGCGCGAGGTGGTGGCGTTCATGACGGCGACGCTAGGCAGCGCGGCGGACCGGTTTAAGGTCCACTTCCATGACGTCATCGGGGGCCAATCCGCTCGGACCGATCCGCTCCGCCGCCTGGGAACTGCTGCTGCCGGCCGCGTCGGCGCCCGCCCGCGCGCGTGGGCGCACGCTCCAGGCCGCGCTGCGTGAGGCGGTCCGCTCGGGGCGGCTCGCCCCGGGGACGCGGTTGCCCTCCAGTCGCGACCTCGCGGCGGACCTCGGGGTGTCGCGCGGGCTGATCACGGAGGCGTACGAGCAGTTGGCGGCGGAGGGCTACCTGCGCAGCGGGCGCGGCGCGGGCACCTGGGTGGGCGGGGCCGTCCGGGCGGCCCGCACGCGCGCGCGTGACCACGCTCCGCGCTCCCCGGGTACCCGCGCCGACTTCGTGCCCGGTACCCCGGACCTGTCGCTCTTCCCGCGTGCCGCCTGGACGGCCGCGCACCGCTCCGTACTGGCGGACCTCCCCCACCACGCCCTCGGCTACCCCGACCCGCGCGGGCTGCCGCGGCTGCGCACGGCCCTGGCCGGGCTGCTCACGCGCCGCCGGGGCGTCGTCGCCGACCCGGAGCGGATCGTGGTCGTCTCGGGCGTGGCCCAGGCCACCTGCCTGCTCGGCTCCGTCCTGTACGCGCGCGGCACGCGCCTGGTCGGCGTGGAGGACCCCGGCAGCCCGCAGCACAGCGCCCTGTACGCCTCCGTGGGCGTCGGCACCGTCCCGCTGCCCCTGGACGGGGACGGACCGGCCCTCGGTCCGCTGCGCCGCTCGGAGGTACGGGCCGTGGTGACCACGCCGTCCCACCAGTTCCCCACCGGCATGGCCTGTTCCGCCCGGCGCCGTGCCGAACTGCTGGACTGGGCGCGGTCGGTGGACGGCATCGTCTTCGAGGACGACTACGACGGCGACTTCCGCTACGACCGCGCCCCTGTCGGCGCGCTCCAGGGCCTCGACCCCGAGCACGTGGTCTATGCCGGCTCGGTCAGCAAGTCCCTGGCCCCCGGGCTGCGGCTGGGCTGGCTGCTCGTGCCCGACTCCCTGGCCGACGAGGTCGTCGAACGCAAGCGGACCATGGACCTCGGTCATCCCACCGTCGACCAGGCGCTGTTCGCCCACTTCGTCGAGCGGGGCGACTACGACCGTCAGCTGCGCCGCTGCCAGCGCGCCTACCGGGAACGCCGGGACGTGCTCGCCGCCGCCCTCGACGAGCACTTTCCCGGCGTACGGCTGTCGGGGATCGCGGCCGGCCTGCACCTGATCGCCGATCTGCCCGAACGGTACGGTCCCGAGGAGCGGTCCCTCGCGCGCGTGGGCGGCGCCGGTGTCGCGGTCCGCACGCTGGCGGCGTACACGCACGCGCGTGCCCGTGCGGTCACGGCCGGCGTCTCCGCCGCCGCCCCGCCCGCCCCTGCCGGTGGTGGCACGGGCGCCGGGACGACCCCGGGGCGCGGCGACACGGGCGCGGGAGCGGGCGTGCGCCTGGTGCTGGGCTACGCGCATGTGCCGCCGGCCCGGATCCGCGCCGGTGTGCGGTTGATGGCGGAGGCGGTCGGCGCGCGGGGCCCCTCCGCGGGGTGAGGGCCGCCGGGCGTACGGCCGGCTGTTCACCCGGGGTTTGCGCGTTCGCCGCACCGCCCCGGTAGGTGTGGCTGCGAACACTGGCCGGATCTCGTCCCCGGAGGCCCCTCCATGACCCCTCGGTCCCCTCGTCCCTTCCCCGGCCGCCGCGGCGTGCTGCGCGGCTCGCTGGCCGCGTCGGCGGCCCTGACCCTGCCCGGCGCGCTCGGCGCGGCACCGGCGCTGGCCCTGTCCGGCCGTCCCCGGGCGGACTGGGGTGTGCAGGCGGGCGACGTGACCGCCGACTCGGGCCTGGTGTGGGTGCGCGCGGACCGCCCGGCCCGCATGATGGTCGAGACCTCCGCCACCGAGTCGTTCCACAACGCCCGCAGCTGGCACGGCCCGCTGCTCGGTGCCGGCACGGACTTCACGGGGACGGCCCGCCTGCACGGGCTGCCCTCGGGCGAGCAGATCCACTACCGCGTGCTCCTCGCCGACCCGCACGACCCGCGCCGCACCGGTGAACCGGCGTACGGCACCTTCCGCACGGCTCCCGCGCGCCGCCGCCAGGGCGTCCGGTTCGTGTGGTCGGGCGACCTGGCCGGGCAGGGCTGGGGCATCAACGAGTCGATCGGCGGCTACCGCATCTTCGACGCCATGGCCCGGCTGGACCCGGACTTCTTCCTGTGCAGCGGCGACAACATCTACGCCGACGGCCCGATCCAGGCCACGGCCGCGCTCCCCGACGGCAGCCTCTACCGAAGCGTGACCACCGAGGAGAAGGCGCACGTCGCCATCTCCCTGGCCGACTACCGCGGCAATTTCCGCTACAACCTGCTGGACGGAGCGCTGCGCCGGTTCAACGCCCAGGTGCCCGGGATCATCCAGTGGGACGACCACGAGGTGCGCAACAACTGGTACCCCGGCGAGGTCATCGGCGGCGGTACCCCCTACCCGCCCGGCACCCGGCTCGACGACCTGGCGCTGCGGGCCCGGCGGGCCTTCTCCGAGTACTTCCCGGTCTCCACCGTCAGCGGCCGACCGGACGGCCGGATCTACCGCGTCCACCACCACGGGCCGCTGCTCGACGTGTTCGTGCTCGACATGCGCACCTACCGCGACGCCAACTCGCCCGACGACCAGAGGACCGACCCGCAGGGCATCCTCGGCAGCGAGCAACTGCGCTGGCTCAAGCGGGAGCTGGCCCGGTCCCGGGCGGTGTGGAAGGTGATCGCCGCGGACATGCCGCTCGGTCTCGTCGTACCCGACGGGGTGGAGGGCAGGCCGAACTTCGAGGCGGTCGCGCAGGGCGACCCGGGGGCCCCGCTCGGCCGTGAACTGCAGATCGCGGAACTGCTGCGGTTCGTCAAGCACCGGCGGATCACCGGCACGGTGTGGCTGACCGCGGACGTCCACCACACCTCGGCGCAGCACTACGACCCGTCGCGGGCGGCGTTCAAGGACTTCGCGCCGTTCTGGGAGTTCGTCTCCGGGCCCCTCAACGCGGGCGCCTTCCCGGCGAGTGCGCTCGACGGCACGTTCGGCCCGGACCGGGTGTTCGTCAAGGCGCCGGCCGTCGCCAACGTCTCGCCGGCCGAGGGCTACCAGTTCTTCGGCGAGGTCGACATCGACGGCGACAGCGGGGAACTGACGGTCCGGCTGCGGGAGCAGGACGGCAGCGTGCTGTTCACGAAGGTGCTGCAGCCGGGACGGGTCGGGCAGTGACCCCGGTTCCCGTTACGCTCTTCCCGTGCCGCGCACCGGCGTCATCCCCTGGTGCGCGGCCTCGCCGAGCGGTGTGGACCGTCCCGGGTGGCCGCGGCGTGTAGCGGCAGGGGGCCGCCGAACTCCGCATCATGCGAAGGGTGGCCGAACCCGACAGATCCGCGCTTTACCAGTACGTCACGGAGAGTTCGTGGTCACGCAACACGCTTCGTTCACAGTGACGGCATGAGTGGAGAAATGTCTGATGTGACGCGGACGACGAAACACGGGCGACCGGTGCACCACTGGCGACGGGACGTGGTCGAACTCGCCGCACTGTTCACGGCGGTGGCCGTGGCGGACGCGGTGGCGAACCTGGTCGGACACGGTCCGGACGGGCCCGTACTGCTGGTGGTCTCGGCGCTGGCGCTGCTCGCCACGGCGGCGTTCCACACCTGGTGGGCACGGCGCCACGGGCATGCGCCTCCGGCGGAGGATACCGGCGCCCGGCCGTTCGCCACCCTGCGGCGGACGGCCGGGCCGGACCCGGACCTGGCGCCGACGGGCCGTGACGAGGCAGCGGTGGCGAGCGCGCTGTGGCGGGTGCGCACGACGGTGCGGGACGAGCCGGGCTCGCTGGCGGCGATCTGCGCGGCCCTGGCCGGGCGGGGTGTCGACATCCTGAGCCTGCAGACGCATCCGCTGGCTCGGGGCACGGTGGACGAGTTCCTGCTGCGTGCCCCGGCGCACGTCGAGGCGGCCGGGCTGACCGGGGCGGTCGCCGCGGCCGGCGGCCGCGACACGTGGATCGAGCGGGCCGACGCGCACGACCTGGTGGACGCGCCGACCCGGGTCCTCGCGCTGGCCGCCCGCACGGCGCTGGACACGGCGGAACTTCCTTTGGCGCTGCGCCAGTTGCTGGGCAGGTGCACGATCCGTTCGCTGCCGGGCCGGCCGGTGGGCGGCGAAAGCGCGGGCGCGGAGGTGCCGGCGGAGGGGGTGCTGGAGGACACGGTGCTACGGCTTCGGGCGCCCGAGGGCGGAGTGATCACCGTGGAGCGGCCGTACCTGCCCTTCACCCCCACCGAGTTCGCGAGGGCGCGGGCGCTGGTGGAGCTGGACACCCGGCTCGGCCCGCGCGTCCCCCGCGGCGAGGACGTGCTGACGCTGCCCGCGGGCGACGCGATCACCGTGCGCCGAGCCGACACGGGCGACCTGGCGGCGGCCCGGCAGATGCACGAGCGGTGCTCGGCGCGCACGCTCGGACTGCGCTACCACGGTCCGGTCGCGGACGCCGACCGCTACCTGAACCACCTGCTCAGCCCCCGCTTCGGCCGGACCCTCGCCGCACGGACGGCGTCCGGGCGGATCGTCGGCCTCGGTCATCTGCTGTGGGACGGCGACGAGACGGAGGTGGCCCTGCTCGTCGAGGACGAGTGGCAGCGGCGCGGAATCGGCGCCGAACTGCTGGGCCGACTGGTGGCCATGGCCGTCGAGGCGGGCTGCGCGCGCGTGTACGCCGTCACGCAGGCGGCGAACACCGGCATGGTCAGCGCCATGCGGGGCCTCGGTCTGCCGCTGGACTACCAGATCGAGGAGGGCACGTTGGTGATCACCGCCCGTCTGGACATCGCTGCGGTGCCGGACCTGCCCGCGTACGGCGACGCCGGCCGCCGCGAGGAGTACGACGGGCCGGGCGTGCGCGACTGATCCCTCTCGGCGCCCGGGCCCGCGGGGCCGGGGCGGAACGATTCTCCCGCCCCCGGCCCCCGACCCCGACCCCGACCCTGGCTCCCACCCCGCCCGGGTTCGTGTTCGGGTCAGTTCATCGCCTCGTGCAGGCCCTTGACCTGTGGCGGCTCGGTCCGCAGGCCGCCCACGGCCTCTCCCCCGACGCTCGCGTCCAGCGCCGCGTCGAGGTCCGCCCACAGGTCCTCGACGTCCTCCAGGCCCACCGACATCCTCAGCAGCCGGTCGCTCACCCCGGCACCGCGCCGGTCCTCCGCGTCCACGATGCGGTGGCTGATGGAGGCGGGATGCTGGATCAGCGTGTCGACGCTGCCGAGACTGACGGCGGGCGTGATCAGACGGACCGAGCCGATCACGGCGTGCGGGTCACCGTGCACCTCGAAGGCGACCATGGCGCCGCCGATCCGCGGGTAGTGCACGCGGGCGACCCGCGGATCGGCCGCCAGCCGGGCCACCAGATCGGCGGCGGTGGCGGACGCGGCCCGTACCCGCACCGGCAGCGTGGACAGTCCGCGCAGCAGCAGGTAGCCGGCGAGCGGATGCAGGACGCCGCCGGTGGCGAACCGCACCTGCCGCAGCCGCCCGGCGAGTTCCTCGTCGCAGGCGACCACGCCCGCCATCACGTCACCGTGGCCGCCCAGGTACTTGGTGGCGCTGTGCAGCACCAGCCGGGCGCCCCGCGCCGCCGGGCGCTGCAGCACGGGGGTGGCGAAGGTGTTGTCGGCCAGGAGCGGCACGGAGCCGCAGGCGTGGGCGACGGCCCGCAGGTCCACCTCGGCCAGCGTCGGGTTGGCCGGGGACTCGACCATCACCAGCCCGGTGTCGGGACGCAGCGCGTCGGTGATGCCCGCCGGGTCGGTCCAGGTCACCTCGGAGCCGAGCAGTCCTGCGGTCAGCAGATGGTCGCTGCAGCCGTACAGGGGGCGTACCGCCACCACGTGCCGCAGCCCGAGGGCGGAGCGGGGGAGCAGGACCGCGCTGAGCGCGGCCATGCCGCTGGCGAAGGCGACCGCGGTCTCGGTGCCCTCCAGCCGGGCGAGGGCGCTCTCGAAGCGGGAGACGGTCGGGTTGCCGAGCCTTCCGTAGACGGGCGGGCCGTCCAACTCGGTGCCGTCGGCGGCGAAGGCGTCGATGCGGGCGGCCTCCGCCCGGCTGTCGTAGGAGGGGTAGGTGGTGGACAGGTCGATCGGCGGGGCGTGCAGCCCCTGCCGGGCGAGATCCTCCCGGCCGGCGTGCACGGCCTCGGTGGCCAGGGCGCGGGGCGCGGTGCGCCGGTCGTCGTACGCGGGCGTGTTCACGGCATCCAAGGGCGTGTCCATGACGACAGGGTGAACATCAGCCGGGCGGCGGGGCGTGTCTTCCGTGCTACGTTCGGCGCATGGCCGAAACAGTCGTACTGGATCCGGTGGACCTCCATCTGCTGCGGCTGTTGCAGAACGACGCCCGGACGACCTACCGCGACCTCGCCGCACAGATCGGCGTCGCACCCTCGACCTGCCTGGACCGGTGACCCGGCTGCGCCGCTCGGGTGTGATTCTCGGCCATCAGCTGCGGCTCGACCCGGCCAAGCTGGGGCGCGGCCTCCAGGCCCTGCTGTCGGTGCAGGTGAGGCCGCACCGGCGGGAGCTGGTGGGGCCGTTCGTCGAGCGGATCCGGGCGCTGCCGGAGTCGCGGTCCGTGTTCCATCTGACCGGGCCGGACGACTACCTCGTCCATGTCGCGGTGGCGGACATGGCGGATCTGCAACGGCTCGTGCTCGACGAGTTCACGGCCCGGGGCGAGGTGGCCCGGGTGGAGACGCGGCTGATCTTCCAGCAGTGGGACTGCGGTCCCCTGCTGCCACCCGGGAGCGAAACGGCGACACCCTGACCGAAACCGCCACGCCCTGAGCGAAATCGGGCCGAGGGGGACCGGATTCGGCCGCTTCGCCCCGCAAACCGGGCTGACGCGGACCCTGTCCCCGTACGAGGATGTCCACATGTCAGACACCAACAGCCCGCTGCCCCGTCAGGTCGCCGACGCCTACGTCGACGAACTCATCGCCCTCGACCCCATCACCGGCACCTATCTGGGGGTGAAGGAGAGTTCGGGCAAGCTGCCCGACACCTCGCCCGCGGGTCAGGAGGCGCTCGCGGACCTGGCGCGCACCACCCTGGCGCGGCTGGCCGAGGCCGAGCGCCGGCCCGGCGCCGACTCCGAGGCCGAGCGCCGGTGCGCCCGCCTGCTGCGCGAGCGGCTGACCGCCGAGATCGCGGTGCACGAGGCCGAGGAGGGCCTGCGCGCCGTCAGCAACATCCACAGCCCGGTGCACTCGGTGCGCGAGGCGTTCACCATCACCCCCACCAACACCGACGAGGACTGGGCGGCGGTCGCCGAGCGGCTGCGGGCCGTACCGGCCGCGCTGCGCGGCTACCGCGAGTCCCTGGCGGCCGGCCTGGAGCGCAAGCTGTACGCGGGACCGCGGCCGACCGAGACCTTCATCGGCCAGCTCACCGAGTGGTCGGACACGGGCCGGGGACGCGGCTGGTTCGAGGACTTCGCGGCCGACGGCCCCGAGGCCCTGCGGGCTGAACTGGACGAGTCCGCCCGGACGGCGACCGCCGCCGTCGTCGAACTGCGCGACTGGATGCGCGACGTGTACGCCCCGGCGGTCGAGGGCACGCCGAACACGGTCGGCCGCGAGCGCTACGCGCGTTTCTCCCGCTACTACAACGGCACCGACCTGGACCTCGACGAGGCCTACGCGTACGGCTGGTCGGAGTTCCACCGTCTGCTCGGCGAGATGAAGAAGGAGGCCGAGAAGGTCCTGCCCGGGGCCGAGACCCCCTGGGTGGCGCTCGCCCACCTCGACGAGCACGGCACGCACATCGAGGGCGTGGACGAGGTCCGTAACTGGCTGCAGGGCCTGATGGACGAGGCGATCGAAGCCCTCGACGGCACCCACTTCGAACTGGCCGAGCGGGTGCGCCGGGTGGAGTCGTGCATCGCGCCGCCCGGCGGCGCCGCGGCCCCCTACTACACGGCGCCGTCCGCCGACTTCTCCCGGCCGGGCCGCACCTGGCTGCCGACCATGGGAGAGACCCGCTTCCCCGTCTACGACCTGGTGTCGACCTGGTACCACGAGGGCGTCCCCGGCCATCACCTCCAGCTCGCCCAGTGGGCGCACGTGGCGGACGACCTCTCGCGCTACCAGGCGACCGTGGGCATCGTCAGCGCCAACGCCGAGGGCTGGGCCCTGTACGCGGAACGCCTGATGGACGAACTGGGTTTCCTCACCGACCCGGAGCGGCGGCTCGGCTACCTCGACGCGCAGATGATGCGCGCGGTCCGCGTCATCATCGACATCGGCATGCACCTGGAGCTGGAGATCCCGGCGGAGTCCCCGTTCCACCCGGGTGAGCGCTGGACTGCGGAGCTGGCCCTGGAGTTCTTCGGCGCGCACAGCAGCCGCCCGCGGGACTTCGTGGCGAGCGAGCTGATCCGCTACCTGTCGATGCCCGGCCAGGCGATCGGCTACAAGCTGGGCGAGCGCGCCTGGCTGCTGGGCCGCGAGAACGCCAGGAAGCGGCACGGGGAGGCGTTCGACGCGAAGGCCTGGCACATGGCGGCCCTCTCCCAGGGTTCGCTGGGCCTCGACGACCTGCTGGACGAGCTGTCCCAGCTGTGATCCGGGCCTGAGGCCCGGTCGTGGGGGGGGGGGGGGGGGCCGCCCCCGGCCCCCCCCCCCCCCCCCCCCCCCCCCCCCCCCCCCCCCCCCCCCCCCCCCCCCACG
>NZ_JBHJUW010000002.1:0-1958 GCF_042268205.1 Streptomyces sp. NPDC056160 | reverse complement strand
CCCGGGGTTGGCGGGGCCTCGCCCACCTGGGGCCCGCGCTGCCCCCGCTGTTTCCGGGGCCTGCGGCCGGGTGGTGGGACGCGGCGGGAATCCGGCCGCTTCCCACCCGCCCCGGCCCCCTCAGCAACCGCAGTCGTCACCCGTGACCGCAGCGGTGAGGGGGTCGGGGCTTCGGCGTTCGCCGCCCTGCCAGGTCTCGTAGGCGAAGCCCTCGCGCACCCAGTACTCGAAGCCGCCGAGCATCTCCTTGACCCGGTAGCCGAGTTCGGCAAGGGCTAGGGCGGCGCGGGTGGCCCCGTTGCAGCCGGGGCCCCAGCAGTAGGTGACGACCGGGACGGACCGGTCGAGCAGGGCCGGGGCCTGCTCGGGGATCAGCGCCGTGGGCAGGTGGACCGCGCCGGGGACGTGGCCCTGGTCCCAGGACTCGGTGGAGCGTGAGTCGACCACGACGAAGCCGGGGTCGCCGGCGGCGAGCGCGGCGGCGACGTCGGACACGTCGGTGTGGAAGGCGAGACTCGCCCGGAAGTGGGCGGCGGCCTCGACCGGGGGCGCCGGGGCGACGCGCAGGACCGGGTCGGCGACGCGCAGGGCCAGGTCGGCGACGCGCAGCGCGGGGTCTGCGGATCCTGCGCCGGTGGTGAGGCTCATCGGCTGTTCCTTCCGTGGTCCGGTCCTCCGAAAAGAAATCTACGGCCGCCGACTCCCTCTTTGAAGCGGTGTTCCACGGCGGTCCTCTTGATCGGCCGGGGATTGGCCTGGTATCCACGGCTCATGACCGTGTTTTCCCCGGACGCCACCGACTGGCGCATCCTCGACGTCCTCCAGCGGGAGGGACGGGCCAGTTTCGCCGAGCTGGCGCGGGCCGTGTCCATGTCCCCGAGCGCGGTCACCGAGCGGGTGCGCCGGCTGGAGGAGGCGGGCGTCATCCAGGGGTACGCGGCCGTGGTCGACCCGGAGCGACTGGGGCTGCCGATCCTCGCCTTCGTACGGCTGCGCTACCCGAACGGCAACTACAAGCCCTTCCACGACCTGGTCGCCGCCACCCCGGAGATCCTGGAGGCGCACCACGTGACGGGCGACGACTGCTTCGTCATCAAGGTCTCCGCGCGGTCCATGCGGCACCTGGAGGAGGTCTCGGGCCGGATCGGCGCGCTGGGCTCGGTGACCACGAGCGTCGTGTACTCCTCGCCCCTGCCCCGGCGCCCCGTGGGCCGCTGAGGGGGGCGCGGGGACGAGGGGGTCAGGCCGGGCCGCTCTGGCGTACGGAGGAGCCCGACCGCCCCTTGACGACCTCCAACTGGGCGTGGACGCGTCGGCGCAGGTCGGCGACGTGGCTGACGATGCCCACGCTGCGGTCGCGTTCGCGCAGCGAGTCGAGGACGTCGAGGACCTCGTCGAGGGTCTGGTCGTCGAGGCTGCCGAAGCCCTCGTCGATGAAGAGGGTGTCGAGCCGGACCCCGCCGGCCTCGTCGGTGACGACGTCGGCGAGACCGAGGGCGAGCGCGAGGGAGGCGAAGAACGTCTCACCGCCCGACAGGGTGGCGGTGTCGCGCTCCCGGCCGGTCCAGGCGTCCACGACGTGCAGTCCGAGACCGCTGCGCCCACGTCCGGCCCGGTCGTCGGAGTGGACCAGGGTGTAGCGGCCCGACGACATGCGCTGCAGCCGCGCGGTCGCCGCTGCGGCCACCTGTTCCAGGCGGGCGGCCAGCACGTAGGACTCCAGGCGCATCCTGCGCTCGTTGTCGGCGGAGGTGCCCGCGGTGAGGGCGGCGAGCCGGGCCACCCGGTCGTACTCCGCGCGCAGCGGCGCCAGGTGGCGTACGCCGGTGGCCGAGCGTGCGGAGAGCCGGTCGAGTTCGGCGCAGCGGCGGGCGGCCGCGTCCCGCGCGGAGGCGGCCTCGCGCAGCCGTCGGGCCGCCGCGTCGGCGGCGGCCTCGGCCGCGGCGACGTCGGCGGCC